>NZ_LSKH01000200.1:0-34945 GCF_001557395.1 Sphingomonas sp. CCH5-D11
GCCGCCCGCCCCCGCCTGTCCGCATGTTGCGCCCGGCCTCGCGCAGCGCGCGCACCCGCTCCTGGATCTCCGCCACGTCGGCGAACAGATTGTGCGCGTCCTCCGTCGGCACCAGCCGTCCGCCGATGCGCTGGAACAGATCGAACCCCAGCAAGGTCTCGGCATGGCGCAGGGTTTTCGACACCGACGGCTGCGACACGTTGAGCGCGCGGGCCGCGGCGGAAACGGAGCCGTTGACGTAAACGGCATGGAAGATTTCGATATGGCGCAGGTTCACGGCCGTTTTCCTAGCGCCCTGATCCTCACTCGGCCACCCGCCCGCGAAACCGCGCCTCGTCCAGCGCCCCTTCTGCGTGCGCCACCAGCGTCGCCACGGTCAGGTTGGCGGAGGCGGATGGCACGGTCCGTGTCATGTCGAGCAGGCGATCGAACGGCAGCACCAGCCCGACCACCAGCGCCGTCTGCTCGGGCGCGACCCCGACCGCGGAAAGCATCGCCGCCAGCATGAACAGCGACGCTGAAGGCACCGGCGCGGTGCCGAACGCCGCCAGTGCGCCGGTCGCCAGCATCACGATCAGCATCTGCGCATCGGGAATGATGCCGAGCGCCTGGAGCGCGAACTGGCCGAGCAGCCCGACATACATCGCGGTGCCATCCTTGCCGATCGCCGCCCCGAGCGGCAGCACGGTGGAGGCAACCGGACGCGCCACGCCAAGATTGTCCTGCGCCACCCGCAGCGCCACAGGCAGCGTGGCGGACGAGGATGCGGTGGAAAAGGCGATCGCCAGCGCGTCCACGATGCCGCGAAAGAAGCGGACGACCGGCAAGCGCGCGATCAGCGTGATCAGCCCGGCATGCACCACCAGCATCTGCGCCAGTGAGGCGACAATAACGCAGAGCGCCAGCCATCCGACGTTGACGAACACCGCCGCCCCGTTTGCGGCCACCGCATTGGCGATGAGGGCGAACACACCGAATGGCGTCACCTCCATCACGATCCGCACGATGTGCAGCAACACCGCGGCGAGCCCTTGGAGCAGCGCCACGACCGGCTTGCCAGCCTCGCCCGCCAGCACGCTGCCGATGCCCAGCAGAATGGCGGTGAAGATGATCGCCAGCATGTCGCCTTTGGCCAGCGCCTCGATGATGTTGGCCGGCACGATCGACAGCAGTTGGTCGCTCGGAGACACGGCCGCGCCCAGCACGTGCGGCGCCACCCCGGCAAGGGCGATGCCTTCGCCCGGCCGCACCAGCAATCCCACGCCCATGCCCAGCGACACCGCGATCAGCGTCGTCAGGGCGAACAGCCCGATGGTACGCCCGCCGATCGGGCCGAGCCGGCGCGGATCGCCCAGCCCGGCGATCCCTGCAGCGATGGTAATCAGCACCACCGGCACAACCAGCATCTTGATCAGCCGGACGAACAAGTCGCCGACGATCTTCACCGCCGGCGCGGCTTCGGGCCACAGCGCGCCGAGAAGCGCGCCGAGCACCAGCCCGGCTACCACCCGCTTCCACAAAGTTATTGCGAACCATCCACGCAGGATGGTCACGCCGGCGTTCCCCAGAAGCCCGGTGCTGGCGGCTGCATCCAGCCAGCCTCGTCCCGCACCCCGCCCGCGCGATCAGCGGCCAGCCACAGCGGGCCATCCAGATCAACGAACGACGCCTGCTCCGCCACCAGCATCGCCGGCGCGATGCCAAGCGAGGAAGACACCATGCACCCCACCATCAAACCAAATCCCATCCCCAGCGCCGCGTCGGCCAGCGCCAGGGCTTCGGTCAGACCACCGGTCTTGTCGAGCTTGATGTTGACGTAATCATATCGGCCGCGCAGCCGCGGCAGGTCCGCTCGCGTGTGCAGCGCCTCGTCTGCACAGATCGGGATACGACTGCCCAGCCCCTCAAGGCCCGCGTCATCGTCGGCGGGCACCGGCTGTTCCAGCAGATCCACGCGATACTGCACCAGCAAGTCCTGCCAGCGCGCGACATCCTCAACACGCCAGCTTTCGTTCGGGTCGACGATCAGCCGGGGTTTGGGCGCAACCGCGCGAACGGCGGCAAGCTGCGCCTCCGCCTCTTCCCGGTTCACCTTGACCTTCAGCAGCGGCACCGACGCGTGACGCGCGGCCACCTGCGCCATTGCGTCGGGCGTGTCGATGCCGATCGTGATCGCGGAGGCAAGCGGCTGCGGCGCGGCGCGCATGGCGAGCGCGGCGACACTTGTCCCGGCCAGCTTGGCTTCCAGATCCCACAGCGCGCAATCCACCGCGTTGCGTGCGGCGCCGGCCGGCATCGCTGTCGCCAGTTCCTCGCGCGATGCGCCGCCCTCGATCAGCTCGCGAACGGCCTCGATCGCAGCAAGCGAGCCTTCGACCGTCTCGCCGTAGCGCGGATAGGGAACACCCTCGCCCATGCCGGCGTGGACGCCCTGCCGCACCGTGACAGTCACGACATCGGCAACCGTCTTCACCCCGCGCGATATGCGGAACGGGGTATGCAGCGCAAAGCCGTCGTGGCGGGCGTCAAGCGTGCGAAGCATTGCCGTCCAGCAGATGATCGATGATCGGATCGGCACCGAAACGGAACGGATCGGTGCAGGGCAAGCCATGTTCGTCAGCGGTCGCCGCCAGCAGGCGCCGCGCCTCCGCTTCCTCCAGTTTCGCGGTGTTGAGCGCGATGCCGACGAAGCGCACCGAAGCACTGGTCAGCCGTGCGACGCGCAGGTTTGCCTCGATGCACTCGGCGAGATCGACCAGCGGATAATGCGGCAGGCCACGCATATGCGGGCGGGTCGGGTCATGGCACATCACCAGTGCCTGCGCCTGCGCACCATGAAGCAGCCCGGTGGAAACGCCCGCGAAGGCCGGATGGAACAGCGAGCCCTGTCCCTCGATCAGGTCCCAGCCGTCATCCTCGCGTGCTGGCGCCAGATCCTCGATTGCGCCGGCGATGAAATCCGCCACCACCGCGTCGAGCGGCACGCCCTCGCCCGCGATCAGGATGCCGGTCTGCCCGGTAGCGCGGAAATCCGCCGTGATCCCGCGGCTGCGCAGCGCATCGCGCAGGCACAAGGTGGTGTACATCTTGCCGACCGAGCAATCGGTGCCGACCGTCAGCAGACGCTTGCCCGCACGCTTTTTGCCATTGCCGACCGGCAGGTCCGGCCGAGGATCGCGCACGTCGAACAGCTGGACACCCGCTGCCTTTGCCGCCGCGACCAGCCGCGGCTCGTCTTTCAGCCGCTGGTGAAGCCCGCAGGCAAGGTTCATCCCGGCCGCGATTGCCGCCAGTGCGTCCTCCATCATCCATTCGGGGAAGCGGCCCCCGGCATTGGCGATGCCCAGCACCAGCGTCTTCGCGCCCGCCGCTGCGCCCGCCGCCGCGTCCATGCGCGGCAGATCGAAGCTGAACGGGCAATCGTCGTGACGCCACTCGCCAACGCAATCCTCACGTCGGAACGTGGCGAGACCGCGCGAGGTCTTCAGGCCGAATTCGTCGTCCGAATGGCCGAGGTACAGCAGGTATGGAGCCGGAATGGTCATGGTGCAGGACGATAGATGGCGCTTGCGGCACCCTGCCAATCGCGCTCGCATCTGTGCCTATAACGCAAGGCTATTGCTCGCAATTTGCCGGCCGCGAACGCAGCAGCGCGCGGCCCGCAGCCGTTCCGGTGACGGCGCCGTTCTTCAGCGCCAGCCGCCCGTTGACGAACAATGCCGTGACACCCGCGCTTGGCTCGCGCGGACGGACGAAATCGGCGCGCGGCGCATAGCCGGCCGGGTCGAACACCACCACGTCCGCAAAGGCCCCGGCCTTCAGATATCCGCGATCCTTGATCCGATACATGTCGGCCGTCGCACCGGTCGAACGGCGGATGAACTGCGCCATGGTGATCACCGGCCGCTTCAAGACATAGTCCTGATAAAGCTTGGGAAAGGTCGCATATTGCCGGGGATGGCCGTTCGACCCGTCCGATGACGTGACCACCCACGGCTGCTTCATGATCAGATCGACATCGCGCTCTGCCATGTTGAAGCTCGCGACGCCCGCTCCCGCTGGATCGGTGCCCTTTGCGTTCGGGACACGCAGGATGCGGATCGCGGCGTCGATCGGATCGAGCTTCCATGTCGTCGCCATCTGCGCCAGCGTCTTGCCGGTCCACGGCTGTCCTTGCGAGATCAGCAGCAGCGACTCCGCCCCGCCCCTGCGCCGCAAATTCTCGCGCATTTCCGCCTTGATCCGTGCCATGGTCTCGGGCGTATCGAATCGCTTGATCATCGCCTGATAGCCGCCATCCACCGCCCAGCCCGGCACCAGCGATGCATCGACGCTCGAGCCTGAGGCGAGCCAGGGATATTGATCAGCCGTCACCTCCTGCCCGGCGGCGCGCGCTTCCTCGATCGTGCGGATCAGTTCGGGCGCCTTGCCATGCAGGTCGACGCCCAGCGCCTTCAGGTGCGCGAAATGCACCGGCGCCCCGGCTCGCCGGCCGATCTCGATCGCTTCCTTGGTGGAGGCGATCAGGCCGATGTTGTAGTTCGATTCGTCGCGCTGGTGGCTGTCATACATGCCGCCGCGCTTGCCCACCTCAGCCGCCACCGCCGCGACCTCATCCGTTTTGGCGAAGCTCTGCGGCGGATAGAACAGCCCGGCGGAAAGGCCGTAGGCGCCCTCGCACATGGCCTTGGCCGCCAGCCGCTTCTCCTCGGCGAGTTCGGGCGGCGTCGGCGCCCGATCCGCCTTGCCCAGCACGCGCTGCCGGATCCCGCCGAAGCCGACGAACGGCGCCACATTGGTGCCGATCCCGCTCGCCTCCAGCTTTCGCGCATCGTCCCCTACATCCGGCGTGCCATAGCCATCGACGCCGATCACGATGGTGGATACACCCTGCGCCAGCCACGGCAGGTTCAGCCGCATCTTCGGATCGTCGGACCGGATGTAGCTGTCCGGATGCGTATGCGCGTCGATGAGGCCGGGCGCGACGATCTGCCCTTTCGCCTCCACGATCTGCCCTGCAGTCGTTCCGCGCGTCGGGCCGACATAGACGATGCGATCTCCGGCGATCTCCACGTCACCGGTAATCGGCGGTGTCTCCGCGCCGGTGTAGATCGTGCCGCCGCGGATCACGACATCCACCTTCGGCTGACCCGCTGCACCGATCGCCAAGAGCGAAGCCAGTGCCAGCCCGGTGCGTGCATTCCCGCCCATCACTGTCCGCCCGCCTTCGGCATCAGCGTGGCGCGCGCCGCCGCCGCTGAATCCACCGCCGCGCGGCTGAACGTCATCGGCTGCATCTCGCCCCTGATCCACGGCGCATATTGATCCTTATAATGCCGCGAGCGTGGATCGTTCGATTGCCCAGGCAAGTTCAGCATCACCGATTTGTCCCAATCCCCCACGTCGATCACCTGCACATAGCTTGCGCCGCCGCCGGTGCGCCAGCCTGGCCCCCCGCCCAGCCACCGCGCCATGACCGTATAGCTGTCGCCGCCCGATCCCTCGCCCTCGATCGCCGGGAAAGCCGCCGCGATTGCGGGAATGCTGGACAGCGGATGCGCGATCCGCACTTGGTGGAGCTTGCCCCAGCGCCACTTTGCCGGATCGGGGCCGAGCAGCCGTTGCGCTTCGCTCCATCCGCTTGCCAGCGCCGCGTCGACCATCGCCGGCCGGCTCGCGGCACGGCGCAGCAGTTCGGATGGCGCGATCTCGTCCACCAGATCGCTCGCCCGCTCAGGGACGATCGCCGCCAGCATCCGCTCGCTCAGGTTCCGCCACACGATCTCGTACAGCGCCGCGGCCCCGCTCTCCTTGTCGAGCCGAGCGTCCCAGCCGGCGAGCAAGCGCACCGCAGCCGCCGCACCTGCGGACGGCTGCTTCGGCAGCAGCGCCAGGAACTGCTTCGCTGGCGTGGAGAGCGTATCGAACTGCAGCGCCACACTGTCCGCCACCGAGTGCCGCGGCTGCGATGCCAGCACGTCGGCCACCCGCTCATATCGATACGGATCGCGGAACGAGAACGCGGGAATGCGATCGCGCGGCCAGCCGGCCGGCAAATTGTTCTGGTTGGCAGAGGCGAACCAGCCCTTTGCCGGATTATACTCGCTCGGCAGTGCACGGAAATCACGATAGCCGGTCCAGTCGTACCGCCCGTCGCCCGGCACCGGCATCAGCCCGTCACCCTTCTTTCGCTGCGGCACGAAGCCGATCACTTGCCAGCCGTGGTTCCCGTCCACATCGGCATAATGGAAGTTGGTGGGCGATGGATGCAGCTTGAACGCTTCCTTTAAGCTGTTCCAGTCCCGCGACAGGTTGATCGCCACCATGGCGAACGAACCCGATCCGCCGGCTTGCATTCCGATCGACCCGATCACCGTTGCCCGACCGCGCGCCGGATCGTGCATCACCACCGGTCCTTGTTCGGCATGCCGCAGGACGACCGTCTCCGCCGGCCCGCCTTTCACCGCGATCCTGTCCTCGAACCGCGCGAACCGCTTCCACCCGCCATTATGGCGATAGCGTTCCGGGTCGTTCGGATCGAGCTCCAGGACGAACAGATCCTGCTGATCGATGTGAAAGTTGGTGCGCCCGAAGGCGAAGCGATCGGTATGCCCCTGCATGATCCCGGCAAGGCCTGGCGCCCCGCCGCCGATCACGTCCAGCCCCGGTGCGGTCAGATGCGCCACGTGCCGCGGCCCGAAGCCGCCGATGCCAAGGTGCGGGTCGTTGGCTAGGATCGGCCGCCCCGTCGCCGTGCGGCTGCCGGCGACCGTCCAGGCGTTGGACCCCGCCTGAGACCGGTCGAGCTGCTCGTCCGGATCGCGCGTCGGGGTATCGGGACCGAACGGCAGTCGCCCGATCTGCAGCACGCCAAGATCCGTGTCGGACACCTTGGACACGTCAAGCCCGGCCGGCACCTCCAGCTTCCACGCCGGGCGCAGCGGCGCAACTACCGCGTCCAGCTCCAAAAGCCCCAGCGACGCGAGCTTGGCGCGGCGGATCTCGTCATCCGCATTGCCGATCGCGCTGCCGCGCGCGCGGACCAGATCGCGTATGTCCCAGCGCAGCGGCATCACGCCCAGGATGCGATATTCAAGCGGCAGCAGCGCAGGATCTTTTTCCACTTCGGCGATGCGCGCATTGATGCCGGCGACATAACCGGCAACGCACGCCCTCACCTCATCCGGCACGCGGGCCAGTTCGGCATTCAGGTCGCCGCGATAATGGAACAGCCGCGCCACCGCATCGTGCTTGGCGAAATCGGGCCCGAACGCCTCTGCCATCCGGCCCAGCTCGCGCCGGTGCCCCAGATCGATCTGGAACAGCCGGTCACGCGCGACGACATAACCCTGTCCGAAGAACGCATCCGCCTTGGTCTGCGCGCGGATGTGCGGCACGCCCCAGCGATCGTCGATGATCTCGATCGGCGCGGATAGCCCCTCAACCTGGACGCTGCCTGATGCGGGAGCGGTCTGGCCGCGGCATGCGACAGACACCAGCGCCGTCGCCGCGGAGCCAAGCAGAAACAGGCGCCGGTCGAGCATTGCGATCCTTTCGTCGTGGGTCCCGCCGCAGGCTAACGCCCTCCCAGGCCGCGCGTCCATGACAAGCGCGTCCCACCTCATAGAAGGCGGTTATGCGGTGCTCGGAATGCTCGCCCCATATGCGCGATCTATGGATCAACAAACAAACGTAAGCTGATCGCCTCTTGACGCCTTTCCGCCCATACCGGCACGTTCCAGAGTAACGGCGATCTGCGACAACAGCATGACGCGGGCAGGTAGGTTCAGTTTCAAGGGCTTTCGGGGGACGGCACATGCGTGATATTTTCTTGTCCAGGGCAATGCTCGGCACGACGGGGCTGATTGCCCTGGCCGCCGGCCTCGCCGCACCAGCAGCGGCACAAACGCAGCCGTCGAGTGTCGCAACGGCGCAGATCGGCGATCCGGCGCCCGGCACCAGCGATGACAGCAGCGGCCCCGACGTGGTCGTCACCGGCACGCGCATCGTGCGTGATGGCTTCCAGGCGCCGACCCCGCTCACCGTTCTGACGCAGGAGGAAATCCAGAATTCCTCGCCGTCGAACAATGTCGCGGACTTCGTGAACCAATTGCCCGCGCTCGCTGGCTCCACGCGTCCGTCCAACTCGCGCCTGAACCTGTCCAGCGGTCAGGCCGGCATCAACGCACTTAATCTGCGTAACCTTAACGAGACGCGCACGCTGGTGCTCCTCGACGGCCGCCGCTCGGTCGCTTCGACCGTCACTGGCCTTGTCGACGTCAACACGATTCCGCAGGCGCTGATCAAGAGCGTCGAGGTCGTCACTGGCGGCGCTTCGTCCGCCTACGGCTCGGATGCGGTGGCCGGCGTGGTCAACTTCGTGCTCGACAAGAAGTATACCGGGCTGAAGGTCGCGATCGACAGCGGCATCACCGGCGAGGGCGACGGCGCCAATTACTCCTTCTCGGTCACCGGCGGCCTCTCCTGGGGCAGCGAGGGTCGCGGCCACCTGCTCCTCAACGCGGAACTGGCGCATCGCGATGGCATCTTCGAGGTCGATCGCGACTGGAACGCCACGGGCTATGTCCGCATCCAGGATCCGAACTGGACGGCGACCAGCACCACGCCGCAATATCTGATCCGGCGCCAGGTCGGCGCGGCGAACTCCACGCCCGGCGGCCTCATCACCGGCTCCACGGGCGTTCGCGCCAACCAGCTGCGCGGCACCTATTTCGGCTACAACGGCTCGATCAACCAATATCAATATGGCGCTCTCACCTTCCCGTCGCCCACCGGATCGGCCGCCCCTTCGCTGACGCAGGGTGGCAGCTGGCAGGTGAACGATTCCGGTCGTCGCATCGGTCTTGATCCGGAGGACGATCGTCGCGGCGTCTTTGCCCGCGCAAGCTATGAGATCGCCGACGATATCGAGATCTTCGCGGAAGGCTCGTACAATTGGCAGCAGGTGTTCTTCAACGCCGGGCCGAACCTCTCGACCGGGATCGGGCTGAACGCCACGGGCTGCACCACCGTGCCTGTGCCGGTGACCTGCAACGCCTTCCTCTACAACGCCCTTGGCCCGTCGGCGCTGACCGGCGTCACCGGGGTAACCCTCGCCACGACGGCGGCGGACCTGCCGTTCCGCGCGGTCGACAACAAGCGCGAGGTGCAGCGCTATGCGATCGGCGCCGAGGGTACCGCGGAGGTGTTCGGCAAGGACGCAATCTGGAACATCTACGGTCAATACGGCCGCGCCGACCTGCGCGAACAACTGCGCAACATCATGAACATCAATCGGATGAACAACGCCACGGCCGCTGCCTTCGCGCCGGCCGGCAGCAGCTATGCCGCAGGCTCCATCCAGTGCCTGGTCAACGTCGATACCAGTGCGACGAACAATGATCCGAACTGCGTTCCGCTGAACCGCCTCGGCATCGGCGTCGCCAACCCTGCGGCCATCGCCTACGTGCTGGGTGATCCGTACCGCGACGAAGTGGTCGAGCAGTATAACGCTGCCTTCAATCTTTCGGTCACGCCGTTCCGCACCTGGGCCGGCGACGTCAGCATCGCCACCGGTGCCGAATATCGCGAAGAGAAGATTCGCGGCTTCGTGCCGACCCAGTTCCAGCCGATCTCGTCGACCAACTCGGCGGGGCAACCGACCACCACCAACGTCTGGTCGGTCGGCAACTACCTGCCCACCAACGGCAGCTACAATGTGAAGGAGGTCTTCCTCGAAACCGTGGTGCCGCTCGGTTTCGGGCTGGAGTTCAACGGCGCGGTGCGTGCGACCGATTATTCGACTGCCGGCTATGTCACCACGTGGAAGGCGGGCGCCACCTGGCAGCCGATCGACGATATCCGGGTTCGCGTCACTCGCTCGCGTGACATTCGCGCGCCAAACCTCAACGAACTGTATCAGGGCGGCTCCGCGAACAGCGATTCCGTGCGCAACCCTGCCTACACCAGCGATGGCGCCAATGGCCCGGCGACCTTCGGCTATTCCGGCTTTGTCACCGGCAATACCAGCCTGCGAGTCGAGAAATCCGATTCCTGGAACGCCGGCGTCGTGCTGACGCCACGTTTCCTGCCGGGCTTCAACCTGTCGGTCGACTATTTCGACATCGATATCGAGGACGGGATCACCACGTTCAGCGCGCAGAGCATCTTTGACCTGTGCTATGTCGGCAATCAGGATTTCTGCGCCGCCATCTCCGATGATCCGAACCGCTCGACTCCGGGGCAGCCGTACAAGCTGGTTCGTAGCCAGCCGTTCAACGCGGCCAGCCAGACGGTACGCGGCGTTGACATCGACGCGTCGTACCGCGTGCCGCTGGATCGTTTCTTTGCCGACGCTGCGGGCAATTTCACGTTGCGCGGCGTTGCCACTCGCTACATCGACAACATCCTCGACACCGGCGTACCGGGTGCGGTGACCACGAACTCGGTCGGGGTGAACGGCGGGCAGGCCACCACGCCCAAGTGGATCTATCGCTTCAGCGCCACCTATGACGCTCCGGACTTCTCGATCACCGCTGTCGGTCGTGGGATCAGCTCGGGCAAATATGTCGCCAACGGGGTTGAATGCTCGACTGGTTGCCCGATCTCGACCACCAATGCGCCGACCTATGACGACAATCACGTGTCCGGCCTGTTCTATGCCGATCTCAACCTGACAAAGAAGGTAACGTTCGGGGACGCCAACGCCCAGTTCTTCATCAACGTGACCAACCTGTTCGATCGCTGGCCGCTGCTGCTGCCGGAAACGGGCTTGGCCGCGAACAGCACCTATTCGGATCTGCTCGGCCGGCAGTTCCGCATCGGCCTCCGGATGGAGACGCGCTGATCAGCACGTCCGGGGCGGGCGCCACGCGCTCGCCCCACCCGCTGACGCGATCTCTCAGACCTCCAACGCGCTCCCGCTCCATTTCGGACCGCGCCGTCCCGCCGCACGCGATAGCGGATTCCTGATCCTCACCCCGCCCGCGAAGCTCGCAGCGCCTCGCATTGTTCCACAAGCGCCACGGCACCTTGCTCCGTGAGCGGCTGGAACAGCAGTGACCGCCACGTCGCTACCGTCTCCAGGTCGAAATCCCACCACTGCGACTGCGCCACCAGTCGGGCGACCGGCTCCGGAAAGCGTGGCCGAAGCAGCCGCGCCGGCACGCCGCCCATGATGGCGAACGGCGGCACGTCGCGCGTGATCACCGCCCCGGCGGCCAGCACCGCGCCATCGCCGATGTGTCGGCATCCGCTCAGGATCGTGACCCGGTCGCCGATCCAGACGTCATTGCCAATCACCAGGGGGTTTTCCTCGTCGCGCGGGATGGTGTCGCGCGGCACGAGGTTCAGCTTCGCATTGTAGAAGAAAGGGTGCTGCGTCACCCGCTCGATCGGGTGATCCCGCCGCCGGACGATCAGGTCCTGCCCGACCGAGCACCACCGCCCCACCATTGTACCGCGCGGCAGCACCCCGCGCTGCAGGATCGCGCCATAGGAATAGTCCCCCACGGTCACGCCCTCGCGCGTGCGCATCAGCCGCCGCAGCATGGGTGAGCGCATCTCCCCGCCGTCCCACCGCCGCATCAGCCGCAGAAACCAGCCGTGCGAACGCCGCCCGGCATAAAGCTTCTCCAGCATCGTCGATTGCAGCGCTCCGATCATCTCCATCCCCCGATGTTCCGCCCGCCCGGATCATGTTGGTCCATTCCTGCGGCAACCCCTCCCATCGCCGGTGCAACAGGCGGTATCCCTGCTGGTGCAGCATCACGCGGCGAGGGACCATGCCGATCACCTCAGTTCGATCCGTTTCGGCCGCGATTGCCTTGGGTCTCGGTGCGCTGGCCTCAGGATCAGCGACGCCCGCTCCCGCACCGCTGCGGGAGGTGGTCGTGCAAAACACGGCGCAGCTCGTGATGGTTCTGCGTCAGGCGCGCGGCGGGCAGCGCATCCTGCTCGCGCCTGGCAATTACGCGCCCTTCGCCCTGCGGGAGATCAAGCCCGCGAGCGAACTGGTCATCACCTCCCAGGATCCGACGCGTCGCGCGGTGCTGACGGGCGTGAACCTGCGCGGCGGCGCGAACCTTACCTTCCGCAACCTCGTGCTGCGTGGATCCGGCACGGCGGCGCAGGAGGACTTCCTGTTTCGCGACGTGCGCAACCTCACGATCACGCATGTTCTTGCCAGCGGCCGGGCCGGGCCGGTCGGACTTGCCGAGGACAAGATCCTGCAATTGCGCGACTGCGTCGGTGCGATGATCTCGCACGCGGAATTCACCAATGCCGTGATCGCCGTGTCCCTTCTCGACACCTCCGGCGTGTCGGTGGTGTCGAGCTATTTCCACGATCTCCGCATGGATGCAATTCGTGGCGGCGGGAACTCGAACGTCCTTATCGCCTATAACCACGTCACCGGTTTCACTCCGGCGGCCAAGGATCATCCGGACGGGATCCAGTTCTGGACCAGTCGCCAGAAAACCGGCGCGCACGACATCAGGATCATCGGCAACGTCAATCATCGCGGGCGGGGCAAGGCGATGCAGGGCATCTTCCTGCGCGATGAAACCGGCAGCCTGCCATACCGGAACATCGCGCTGGAAGAGAACATCGTGGTGGGCGGCATGTTCAATGGCATCGCCGTTCTCTCCGAAACGGAGTCGCTAACGCTGACGGCCAACACCGTCGCTGCCTACCCCGATCAGAAGAGCTGGATTCGGGTAAACGGCCATGCCGCGCTTCGCGGCAACAGGGCCCCGATTTACCTCATCGGCAACAAGCGTGTCGAACGCGTGAGGAACAACCAGGTCGTGCCTGCCCGGGCGGACGCCGGCGCGGCCGCCGTGCGGGCCTGGGCCGCCGGCCGCCCCCTCCATCGTTACAGCGAAAGTCTCCGCCGCTATGTCGATAGTCTCTGACGCTCGCCAGTCGCTGCGGCCATCCCCCGCGAACGACACCGCGCCGGCCGGGGATCAGGCGCCGCTGCCGCACGGCGTTCGCCCGCTGCTGATCAAGGCGAAGGGCGGGCTCGGCAACCGTATGCTCGCTGGCGTCACTGGCGTGATCCTGGCGCAGCTCGGTGGCCGCACCCCCGTCATCGATTGGCGGGACGGCTTGTACCTGCCCGAAGGCACGAATCTTTACCCTCTCCTGTTCCGCGATCCGGTCAGGATCGATCCCGCCTGCTATGATGGCAGCACCTGTGTTGCCCCCGCGCTCTGGTCGGGGCGTCTCGCCGAGCAGCCGGTCAGCATCATCGCCAGGCACTTTCCCGACAGACACTCCAGCCCCTTCATCTATCGGCGCCTGTCCATTCCTTTGACAGAGCCGGATCCGCTCGCCCGCGTCGGCGTCTTCTGGTCCTATCTGCCAAAGCTGGCGCGTCTGCGCGGGCGGCTGCACGCCGACCGGCGGTTCGACGGGCGAAGCCTGGATGCGATCACGCAGGACATGCTGCACCGGTATTTCACGCCGAACGATCGCGTGCGGCAAACCGTCAGCCACCTCTTCGCCGGACGGCGCCGGCCCGTCATCGGGGTGCATATCCGCTTCACCGATCGCAAGGTGCCGCTGGCGAAGATCGAGCGCGCCCTCGCCAAGCTGCGTGAACGCTCACCGGCCAGCGATATCTTCCTGGCGACGGACAGCGCCGAGGCGCAGGCGTACATCACCAGCCGCTTCAAGCGTGTGTTCACCATCGACAAACAATTGGCCGAGGATGGCGCCGCGCTACATTATTCCGGCACGCAGATGAGTGATCCGCTACGGGAAGCGGAGAATGCCGTGATCGACATGTTTGCGCTGGCCGAGTGCGACTGGCTGATCCACTCGCGGCATTCCACCTTCTCCGTCGCCGCAAGCCTGATCGGCGGTATTCCTGCCAAGCGTCAGATCGACGTGGACCGCTTCAATCCGAAGGTGGTCGTCAAGCGCTGGTTCCAGGCCCTTGCCTGATCGCTGGACAGGATCGCGCATGGAGGCGTTTCGATGAAGCCTCAGCCGGCTGACGGCCGGCTTTTGAGAGGGTCAGCGCCGGCCCGCCCCGTCGTGGCGGTTCGTCACGGGCGTTTGGTACGTCTCTCCGCACCTGCCGCCGCCACCGCTCCGATAAAGGCTGAGCCGCCGGGAGTTCCGGCGCAGGTTGTCGCGCCGAGCACCCGCGCAGCCATCCTGCTCTTCATCTGTGTGCTGTTCGTGCCATCGGTCTTCTTCCTCGGTCCCATCGCACTGCCACCGGCCCTCCTCTACCTGGCGATCGGCTTCCTTCCCCTGCTTACTTCGTGGCTGAATGGCCGGGCGGGCCCGCGCACAGCGACCGATCTGCTCGTCCTCGGCTTTGCCAGCTGGGCCTTCCTCACACGCCTCCTCCTGCTGGACATCGGCAACGCACTGGAGCCCGCCGGCGTCGTTCTGCTGCAAACGGCGGGCGCGTATTTCACCGGCCGTGTGCTCGTCCGAAATGCAGGAGTCACCCGCCTGGTGTTCGCCGCTGCCATGATCGGGGTCGCCGTGTTGCTACCGTTCCTTCTGTGGGAGTCGGTCACCGGGTCGAAACCGCTGCTCGATCTCGCCGCCCTGTTCAGCAGCACGCTTCTGCCCACCCATATGGATCCACGCTGGGGATTTCACCGCGCTCAGGGGGTGTTTGAACACCCGATCCTGCTCGGCATGTTCGCTGCCACGCTGGTCTCGGCGGCCGTCTTCATGTTTCCCGGTCGGCAAGGGCGGCCGATGCGCTGGCTCGGCGCTCCCGCGGTTATCCTTGCAGCGATGACGTCGCTGTCCACCGGTGCACTGCTCAGCATGAACATCCAGTTCGGCCTCATGCTGTGGAACGCGATCCTGCGAACTGTGCAGAAGCGCTGGACGATCCTGATCTTGCTGGTGATCGCGCTCTATATCGCCGCTGATCTTCTGTCCGACCGCACGCCGTTTCACCTGTTTGTCGACTATGCGACGTTCAGCGCGCAAAGCTCCTACAATCGGATCCTGATCTGGCAATTCGGCTCGGCCGCGGTCATGGACTCGCCGCTCCTCGGCCATGGCACCGACGATTGGGAGCGGCCCGCGTTCATGCACGCCAGCATGGACAATTTCTGGCTGGTGATCGCCTATCGTTACGGACTGCCCGGCTTGATCCTCCTGGCCGCGGCGTTTGTTCTGTCGATCTGGCGCATCGCTCATCATCCGGAGACTGATGCTGAGGGCCGGAACATGCGCCGTGGGGTGATCTTTTCGCTGATCGCTACGATGATCGCCGCTGTCAGCGTGCATCTCTGGAACAACAGCTACATTTGGCTGATGTTTGCGCTCGGCGCGGTGTCCTGGATGACGCGCACGGACGATGGTGAGCCGATCGGTCCCACGCCGATCAATTCCGAGCCGCAGCCTTCGGAGGATCGCCATGCGCGGCTGCGTCGGCTCGGCTTTTGAGCGGATGCACCGACGATGACGGGCGACGACTGGTGATGCTCCGTTCAGGCGGATTGGTGCTGGCTGCAAACCTGGTCGATGTTGCGGCCATTCTCCTCCGCAACATCATCCTGGCGCGCCTGTTGCCCGTCGATCAGTTCGGTCTCGCCGCCACCTTTTCCATTCTCATGACCATGGTGGAGACGTTTCAGAACGTCGGGATCAACAGGCTCGTCGTGCAGGATGCGCGTGCAGACGATCTTCGCTTCGTGGCCTCCCTTCATGGCGCACAGCTCGTCGTCAGCATCGCCGCAGCCCTGCTGCTCGCCGGCGCGGCCTATCCCTTTGCGCTGGCGATGGGCACGCCGGCGCTGGCCTCCGCCTATCTCCTGCTCGCCGCCGTCCCATTGGCGAATGCCTTCCTCAATCTCGAAAGCTTCAGGGTGCAGCGGCACGGCCAGTTCGGGCCACAGGTGTTGCGCTCTTTCTTGTCGCAGCCGATTGGCCTTCTCGCCATCTTTCCCGGCTTCTGGTGGCTGGGCGATCATCGCGCCGCCCTCTTCGCGATCATCGGCCAGCAATCCGCCGCAGTGATCCTCACCCATGTGCACATGCGCCAGCGATTTCGCATCGACTTCAACGGCGCGGTGCTGCGAACGGCGCTCGCCTTCGGCTGGCCGCTGGTCGCCAATGGCCTATTGATGTTCCTGATCCTGAACGGCGATCGGATCATCGTTCTCCAGCGCTTCGGGCCGGCAGCGCTTGGCTGGTTCAGCGCGGCGGTCATGCTGACGCTCACGCCGGCCAATCTGATCGCGAAATCGCTCCAGACCCTGACGCTGCCCCTGCTCGCCAAGGCAAACGGCGATCCGCCTCGCTTTCAGCGCATCTACGACGGCGTTTGCAGCGCCACCGCCTGCACCGCGCTCGCGCTCGTCATCGGAACGTTGATCCTCGGCGATGTTGTCATCGCATTTTTGTTCGGTGCGAAGTTCATGCCCGCTGCCACCTTTCTGGCCGCGCTCGCGTGCATGAATGCGCTGCGATTGCTTCGGGTAGCGCCCACGATCGCCGCCATGGCCTGCGGCGAGACCCGCAATCCGCTGTATGCCAATCTTGTTCGGGGGCTGGGCGTCCCGATCGCGATCGCCGCCGCTGCGATGACGGGCGCAATCGAGCCGATGATCCTCGCTGGCATCGCGGCAGAGTTCGCCGGCGCGATCACTGCGGGCGTTCTGGCGCATCGGCACGCCCGGAATGGCGGCGCCTATTACCAGCAGCTCCTTCTATTGCTCGGGCTCTGCCTCGTCGCAGCGCTCTCCATCACTTGGGTCAGCGCGCTCGGCTGGCTATTGCTTGGGCCCCTCGCCGCACTCCTGCTCCTTCGCTGCGCCGCCGGGGTCCAACTGCCGCGTCCGTTCTCCGTTTTCAGGTTCACGCCAACCTCTTGGGGGCGCTCACATCGCACCTGATTGGTGGAAGATACCGCCGGGATGGATCCATTCCCTTGCCCCCCGGCGCGCGCCCGACCCATGACGAGTACCGGACAATCGGAAGGGGCGACATGAACTGGTTTTCTTCCTTGTTCGGCAAGCGCGAGGACGACCCACATCAAGCAACGACCGTCCCTGCGGACATCGCGCTGGCGCCTCCGCCCCCAACACGTGAGCGCGGGCGCGGCCTGCCTCGGTTCCGCGGCATGGCTGCTGATCAACTTGGCGTCGGCACACGGCGGCACGATCGCGTTCGTCTCAACCTGCGTCGCGCTTTCACCCCCGCGCGGCCGATCATGGATCCTGCGATGCTTGCCGGCCGCACCGATCTGTTGCGCACGATGATCCGCGCGATTGAGGACCAATATCTGCACCTCGTCCTTTTCGGACCGCGTGGGATCGGCAAGACATCGATCCTGCATGTGCTGAGCGGGATTGCCCGGGAGTCACGCTATCTCGTGCGCTACGTCTCATGCGGTGAGCGGACCAGTTTCGATCCCCTGTTCCGCTCGGTGATGGTCGATATTCCTCTGCTGTTCCACGCCAGGTACGACCCGGCGTCTGCCGAGATCGAGGAAGGGCTTTCCTTTGCCGATCTGCTCGACGAGTCTCCGCTAACCGTTGACCGCGCAAGTGAGCTGTTCAGTCAGGTCGCGGGCACGCGCCTGCTGATCGTGCTCGATGAATTTGATCGCGCGGGCGAGGCCGACTTCCGCCAGTCGGTGGCCGAATTGATCAAGAACGTGTCCGATCGGGGCAGCCAGGTGCAACTGGTCATCGCTGGCGTTGCCCAGAACCTGACAGAGATTATCACCCATGTTCCATCGATCCGCCGGAACATACTCGGCCTGCGCGTGCCCAACATGACGCAGGAGGGGATCGCGGAACTGATCAGCAACGGTCAGCACGCCAGCAGCATGACGTTTACATCCAAGGCCTTGCAGCTCATCAACCTGACCGCGCTGGGCCTGCCCTATCTCGCCAGCCTGGTCGGCCAACATGCCGGCTTCGCGGCGCTTGATCGATCATCGACCACGATCGACCACGCCGATGTTCACCGCGGCATCAGCCAGGTCCTCGCCCACCTCGACCTGCGGATCGCACCTGACGTGCGACAGCGTATGGAGCAGGCCATCCGCGACGGCCATGAGCGCACGCTCAGCCGTCTGGCGCAAGTGGCATTGGCAAACAGCTTCCTGCTCCCACGCGCTGAAATCGCGCGCGAGTTGAACAGTGGATCCAACGCTGGTCTGGGCAACGCGACCGAGACATTGGAAAGGATGTCAAAGGTCTATCGCCTCATTACACCATCGGTCGTTCACTTGGCTGACGCCTATGCGTTTGTAGATGACGGTATCGCCTTGTACCTCTGGGTGAGGATGATCAGCCAGGACGCCGTTTGCCGGGACGCGGCTTGAATTAGTCAAGCGATATCGCGGCGCTGCACCCGCACTCTTACGTTCGCCTGAAGTGTTCGGGCGCCGTCAGCGATGGTCAGATCGAGGATTCTACTTCAACCCTACAGTCCGTTGCTTGCGGCTTCGTTCGCGGCATGATCAATATGGAATACTTTTGCGCGACACTCAAATCAAAACGCGTACGAATACATAGACTTCGTGACCGGGGTTGCGCAATGTTCCATCCTGGTACAACCCCTCCCGGAGCGGATTGAAGAAGACGCCGGAGAGGCTGGAATGACCCGGCGCGCGGCGCGATTATTGAACTACTGCAAAAGCCTTGCCTTCGTCAGGGTGGGATCAAAACTGACTGGATCGAGCATCGAACGCCCGGATCTAATTCACCTATCATTGATCCGATCTTCCGATCCACGTCCCGACCGAAACCGGACGATCTGGCCTGCATCGCATTGAACCTGCGGTCGCGCGTCACGGACCAAGTTCTTGGCCACCGATACACGGCCGAGGCGGCCAACCTCTTCACCGGAGGTGACTCGCAGACTTCACCTATCTCTGGATCGCCGAAAGTTTGCTGTACGTGCCGCCATTATCTGCCTGTTCTCCTGGCGGGTGGTCAATCGGTCGGTGAGCGACAAGATGGCCGCCCAGCTCGGAGCCGACGCGCTGTCGATGGCGATCTGGCGCCGCGGCAAGCCTGATGCCCTGCTGCACCACCCAGACCAAGGGCAGCCAATATATCAGCCAGCAGTCCAACGGCTGATTGCCGTTGATGGCGTGACCTGCTCGATGAGCCGATCGGCAACGTCTGTGACAAAGCGGCGACGGAGAGCTTCTTCTCCTTGCCGAAAACCAGGCGGTTGGGCGCAAGACGTATCGCACGCGCAATCACGCGAGACAGACCCCGTTCGCCTCCATCGCCACTCTACATTCCCGACTGCAGTCACTCGACCTCGGACTATCTCAGTCCCATGGAGTTCGAACGGCAGCGCAGGCAGCGCGACCTCGTATGCGCTCAACCGACAGCAATTAGTCCCGCCATTGCGGCTTGAGCGCGCGGCGACGAGCCGGTGACACACGGCCGGTGTTCGCAGAAAGGCCGCGTGACCACATTTGGAGCAAATTGCGGACCCACAAGGCCGCGCAGGGCCGAGCTTTGGACGGCAAACCCAAACGAGCACCGTCTGCAGAGTCGTCCCGCTACAAGGAGGCAGAACCACCCGCGTTCGACACCTAAAAGTCCGTCAGAAAGCTCCCCACCACCTTCACACGATCACTGACCAGGTCTTCCTGCGTCTGCCGCATGTCGGCCACGTGCGTGACGTCATAGCGCGCAACGATCATGGCATAGCGAACCGTCATTGCTGCATTTCGGGCATCCATGTTGCCGAAGGCCGCAGGCGTGTCGACGATGGTAAGGTCGAAGGACCGCATGGCGTGGTCGACGATCTCCTTGAACTTCTTGCCGGCGATGAGATCCCGCGCGCGGGCCGAACCGTCACCTGCGAATAGGACCGAAAGGTTGGGGCGCACACCCTGCCGCGTCTGGTCGATCTGCTCGCTGCTCTTGGTCAGCAGCATCTGGGCGAGCCCGCTCGCCGGTGCCGAAGGCTGGATAAAGTCCTGCACGCCGGGTCGGGCCATGTTCGCGTCGATCAACAGCGTGTTCATACCCGTTTGTGCACAAGCCACCGCCAGGTTCACCGCGACCGTGGTACAGCCGGTGCCGGCACGCGGTGAACATAACACCAGTCCACGGCGGCCATCGCCCACATGTCTGGCGAGCAGATGCGCTTGAACCGCGCGATAGCTGGCCGCCGCCGCACCATCTGGCGCGGAGAGGCAGACGATGCGGCGCGAGAAGGCGTAGTCCGTGGCAGCACCATCGTCGATCGGCGGAACAGCCTCATGCTGGTCCTCCACTTCACGCGTGGACGGGCCGCCTTCCAGCCGCTCCGGCATAAGCTCGACATCGGGACCAGACGGCTCGGCGGAGAGGGCATCGTTGCCTATTCCCTCCTTCGCTTCGCCTGTCTCACTGGCCCGCCCCAGCGCGCTGCTCCAGCGTCGATCCTGATCGCCATCATCCACGCCGATGCTGCTCGTCATCGCGCTCATGCCGTCGCCCCCCGAGACAAACCAAGCTTCAGGCCCGCCAAGCTAAGCCCTCGGCCGGAGGAACGTGGCAGCATGCCGATCACCGGCACGCCCGCCATCGCCAAATCCTCGGGGCCCCGGACGCGTCGACTGATCAATTCCATCAGGATGGCTGTCAGCACACCGACAACACAACCCGCGGCGAGCCCGCCAAGGATGAGGATCCAGCGACCGGGCGTCACCGGCACGCGCGGCAGGGCAGCAGCGCCCAGCTTGCTGAAACCGGCCTCGGTCGATTGCGCCTGCAGCTCGAATTCGGCCGCCCGCTGCATGGTTTTGGCCACCTGTTCGCGTAGAACCGCAACATCGCCGGCGAGCCGCCGCGCTTCATCCACCAGCCCACGCTGCGCCAGGACCTTGTTCGCCTGAACGCTCAGGCTGGTACCGGGGGATCCGGCGGCCGGCACCTGGCTTGCCATTCGCATGGCCGCCAATTCACGCTCGACCGCCGCCGAAAGAGCGGCGCGCTGCCGCTCGAGACCGATGATCTCGGGATGATTGCGACCCATGGACGGCCGAGCCGCGGCAAGCTGCGCGTCCACCTGTGCCAATTGACCAGAGGAGGGCGCGATCGCCGGCGCCGTCACCATGGATGGCGCCGCCGGCGCGCTGCTCGCAAGCGCACGCAGCTTGGCGGATTCCGCATCCACATTGTCGTCCTGCAGCACGATTTGGTTGGCGCGCTCGAAAGCGGCCTTGCGTTGCTCGGCAGCAACGAGACGCCGCTTGAGCGCCGTTACTTGCCCGGTGAACCAGATCGCCTTTTGCGCAGCATCGCGCCGCTTGCTGTCGAGCGCTTCGGCGATGAAGGCGTCGCGCAATGCGTCCGCGCCCCGCCGCGCCGTCTCGGGCACGGTGGAGCTATAGGCAATCTCGAGAAGCGGGCTGTTTCGGATCATGGCGGCCCGCGTGCGCTGGGACACGTCTTCGGCCAGCCAATCGCGCATGGCGAGACGACCACCGACCTGCAACGCGCGCTGGTGCGCCGCGCGAAGCACGGGCGACCGGGTCCAGCCGAAATGATCGACCACCCGCCTCGTCACCCGTGGATCGCGCACGAGTTCGACCTGCGCCGCGAGGAACGTCTCCAAGGTTTTGGGGGGCAGCGTCACACCCGTCACCGGATCGGCCTTCAGCATATCGACCACGATCCGCGACCGTGCCTCATACCGTGGCGGCATCCATTTCGCCGCGATGGCGCCTGCGGCGGCACCCACAACCGCCAGCAAGACGATCAGCCAGGATCGTGCCCGCAGCATGCGCAGGATCTGAATGGGTGTCACGCCCGCCTCCCGCTCAGAAGAAGCGTTCACCAACGACAAGCACGTCGTTGGCCTGCAATTCTTCGTTCAGGGCGGCTTTCAGCTCCTCACCCCGGCGGACCAGCTTCACCCGTCTCGCGGATCCAAGCGACGTCAGGCCACCGCTTCGCGCCAGCGCCATCTGCACCGTCATTGGGCCGTCGATCGGAAAGGCCCCGGGCGCGTTTACCTGCCCATAGATATAGAAAGTCGGTGGCGGCACGACGAAGACCTTGTCGCCCGCGTCCACCGGCGGATCCTGCGTCGTCGGGGCCGCAGCGATCGCGCGCAGCGACACGGAACGGGACGATCCATCAGGACGCGTCAGCACGATGGTATCCGCGGAGGAGCTCACGCCCCCTGCCCGCGCCACGATCTCCGTCAGGTGATACGCGCGGTCGATCGGCACGATCCCCGGCTGGTTCACCTGCCCCAGGACTGTGACATATCTGCTGGCATAAGTCGCGATCGAGACGGTCACGACGGGATCCTCAAGGAAGTTCCCGCCCTTCAGGCGCGCGCGCAGCTCATTGCGCAGTTCAAGCGGCGTGCGCCCCGCCGCGGGCACGGTGCCAACGAACGGCAATTGCACCGTCCCATCCTCCTGCACCTGCACCCGCGCGGTGAAATCCGTGCGGCCGATCACCGCTGTTTCGATCACGTCGCCGCGCCCCAGCACATAGGGGGGCCGCTGTTCGATGGGCGAAGGTTCGCCCTGCGTCGCGCTTGCCGATCCCGTCTGCTGCGCCGCGGCAGATGCGCCTGCCGTGGCGATCGCGCCTACCAGAATACAGGTCCATCCGTACCGCATCGCGTCCCTCCCGGCATGACGGACCTATGATGTCGGGCGCGAGCGGCGCGGCGCAGTTAGATCCGAAGTAGATTAACCGCCATCATGGGTCGTCATTCTTACGAGAGACATTGCGTACGCTGTTTCACCTTCTTCTCAACCGGTCGGACCGCTGGTTATGTCCAGATTGGATGTTCATCCCTCATGGCCTCTGATTGCGTCACCTTCGATCGGCGGAGACCGGCGCACCATAGTACTTGCCCTTAGCCATTCCTTAACCTGGCTGTTAAATCTTCCCGTGCATGCATGGCTGTGTTGGAAGCCCGCCCAATCGCGCGGGATCTGAGGCAGGAACATCACATGGCAACGATAAGCGTCTCCTCGGCTGCGGAGCTGATGGCGGCTGCAGCACAGGCCCGCGCCGGCGACACGATCGCGCTGGCCGCCGGCACCTACGACACGGTCACTCTGCGGAACGTCAAGTTCGACGCGCCGGTCACCATCACCTCCGCCACGCCCGGCAATCCTGCCGAGATCACCGGGCTGAAGGCGCTCGGCGTGGAGAACATCACGTTCCGCAATGTCGTTTTCGCGGACAAGGATGCGTCCACCGCTTATGATTTCGAGGTCAAGAACGCCGTCGGGGTCAGCTTCGACCAGGTCGTGATCCGCGGGCAGGACGGTGAGGCCGGCTACCAGTCCAATGCCTTCATGGTGCGCGGCAGCCGGGATGTCTCCATCACCAATTCGGAGATCACGCACCTGCGCTACGGCATCAACATGCTCGACAACTCGGGCGTGACGATCAAGGGCAACTATTTCCATGACATGCGCGCGGACGGCTTCCACGGGGGCGGTCTTTCCAACGTGCTCGTCGCCGACAATGTCTTCACCGATTTCCACCCGGAAGCCGGCGATCACCCGGACGCGATCCAGTTCTGGACCGCCAATCAGAAAGTCAGCGCCGAAAACATCACTATCACCGGCAATGTGATTCATCGCGGCGACGGAGCGGCGATCCAGGGCATCTTCATGGGCGACGAAACCGACGCCCTGCCGTACAAGAACGTCACCATTTCGGACAATCTGGTGGTCGGCGGGATGTACAATGGCATCCATGTCGAGCGAGCGGACGGCCTGGCGGTTACCGACAATATCGTCGCCGGCTATCTCGATCAGGCATCCTGGATCCGCGTCGCGGACGTCACCACAATGGCCGGTAACGTCGCGCAGACCTATGTGATCGACGGCAAGACGGTGGAGGCGCCGCAAGGCAATGCCACCACCAAGGCGATCTACGACGATGGCAGCGCTTTCGTTGGCGACTGGCTTGCCGCGAATCCCCAATGGGTCCGTTTCGCCGACGCATCGCCGGTGCTCGGCGAGGTGGTCGATGAACTGCGCGCGCTCGCGGATGTGCCCGCGCCCCCTGTCCCGGTCGCGCACATCGACGGCACCGATGGCGCCGATCGGCTGAAGGCGGCCGTCTTCGGCGACAGCGTCCTGGTCGGCGGCAAGGGCAACGATCAGCTGACGGGCGGCGATGGCCACACCCGCATGGAGGGCGGCGCTGGCGACGACATCTATTTCGTGCGCACCGGTCGCGATCTGGTGATCGAGGACCGCAATGCCGGCACGGATACGGTCTATGCCTCGATCGATTACACGCTGCCCGACAATGTCGAAACGCTGCGCATGGCGGAACCGGGCCGCACGGGGCACGGCAATGCGCTGGACAATCGCGTCGCGGGGACCGCGGGAAGTGATGTCCTGTACGGCGGGGCCGGCAATGACTCGATGCAAGGGCTGGACGGCAATGACACGCTGCACGGCGAGGACGGGAAGGATAATCTGCACGGCGGCACCGGCAACGATCTGATCTACGGCGGCGCCGGCGGCGACACGCTCATCGGCGGCGAAGGCAGCGATCGCATCTGGGGCGGCGCTCAGGCCGACGTCATCGAAGGCGGGGTAGGCAATGATTTCATGAGCGGCGGCGCGGGCAGCGACAGCTTCCTATTCCGCGAAGAATCCTTCGGCGATCGCGATGTGATCGCCGACTTCGGAGCTGGCGATCGCATCTCGCTGTCGATGATTGATGCCAACACGAACACGGATGCGAACGAGGCCTTCCGCTTTATCGGCACCAACACCTTCACCGGCACCGCCGGCGAACTGCGCTACCAGCGCACCAGCGAGGGCGCGGTGTGCATGGCCGATATGACGGGAGATCGCGTGGCGGATCTCACCATCACGTTGACCGGGGTCGATCACCTCACTGCCTCGGCCTTCCTTCTTTAAGCCGCGATCCCGTTCCGCACGGGCCGGGGGCGATCGGCGAAAGTTCGGTCGCCCCCAAGCGCACTCAGGCTAGGTGAACGCCCGATCATTACGCTGGCGGATCAACATGCTAACGGCGGCCGTAAGCCTTTGTTAATCGCGTTCGGCAACGTGTCACACAATTCGTCCGGATAGTTCGAGGCGTGATGAAGCGTATTCTTGTGACCGCCGCCGCACTGGCCTGTGCCCTTGCTGCGCCTGCCCAGGCCCGCTCGCTGCTGGATTATGTCGGGCAGTGCGTGCCGTTCGCGCGGCAGGCGTCGGGCATCCAGATCTATGGCGACGCATGGACCTGGTGGGATCAGGCCAGGGAACGCTATGATCGTGGCGAGCGCCCGCGGGTCGGATCCGTCATCGCATTTGCGCGTCAGGCCCGGCTGCCGCTGGGCCATGTCGCCGTGGTCAGCCGGATCGTCGAGTCGCGCGTGCTGATGCTCACCCATGCCAATTGGTCGCGCTTCGATGGGGAACGCGGCCACGCCGAGCAGGACGTGACCGTCTTTGACGTCAGCAAGAACAATGACTGGAGCGAGGTGAAGGTCTGGTTCCGCGACTCGAACGGCCTCGGCGGCACCGTCTACAAGGTGCACGGTTTCATCTACGCCCCGGGGCGGCCGCATGAAAATCTCACGTCCGACAGCCCGGACTATGTCGGCGCGCTGATCGACGCTTATGTGCCGGGCGCCGGTGCCGGATCCCGCGCGATCCGGTGATCCAGCGCGGAGGTGCTTAGTTCCGACGGTAGCGGAAGTACCACACCTCATGCCCCTGCCGGCGCGCCTTGCGTTCGTAGCGTGTCTCCGGCCAGTCGGCGGGCCGTTCCAGGAAGTCACCCGGGCGGCTCGCCAGCCAGGTGAAATCCTGCCGCTGCGCCATCACCATCATCGACCAGCGGCAATAGGTCGGGTCATCCGTGCCGAGCCGGAACTCCGCGCCCGGCTTCAGCTTGGTGGCGATCAGGTCCAGCGGCCCATGGTTCATCATTCGCCTCTTGGCGTGGCGCGCCTTGGGCCAGGGATCGGGATGGAGCAGGTAAACGGCGTCCAGCGACTCGTCCGGCAAGCGTTCGACAACCGCCAGCGCGTCACCCATGTAGAGCCGCACATTGCTCAGCGCCTCGTCGCGGATGTGGCCCAGCGCGCCCACCACGCCGTTGAGAAACGGCTCGCAGCCGATGAAGCCAGCCTCAGGTCGGGCGGCGGCCTGCCCCGCCAGATGCTCGCCCGCGCCAAAGCCGATCTCCAGCCGCAATGGCCGATCGTCGCCGAACAGGCGAGCGGCGTCGATCGGCCCTTCCTCGGGCACCGCCACCTTCGGCAACAGGTCTTCGACAAGCGCCGCCTGTCCCTTGCGCAACTTATGGCCCTGGGCACGCCCATAGAGCCGGCGGATGGTAGCGGGATCGTTCATCGGCGGGGGCGATAGCGTCACTCCCGCGCGGAGCAAAGCGGCACAAGCATCGTTCACCGCTGGCCATGGGAAAGAACAAGAAAAAGGCGAAGAAGATCGCCGAGGCCGAACATGATCTGGTGGGATCGGTCGCGGCTGCGGCCGAGCGCAAGCCCATCGCCCTGCTGGGCGCCGCCAGCGAGATTGCGGATCAGCCGCCGCTCGTTGCCCTGTCGCTTGCGACGATCGCGGCCGGCCTGGTGCTCCGTCGCCGCGACGTGACGCGCACCGGCGCGCGGATGCTGCTGGCCCATGCGCTGGCAACGGGCGGCAAGACGATCCTGAAGCGCTCGGTCGATCGCGCCCGTCCCGGACGCGCACTAATGGACGGTGAGGCCAAAGTCGGCGCCGGCAAGGGCGCCAGCGATACCGAATTCAATTCCTTCCCGTCCGGCCATACGGCCGGCGCGGTGAGCGTTGCGGAGGCGGTTGCGCGAACAACACCGCAACTGGCGCTTCCGGCCCGAACCAGCGCCGCCGCGATCGCCGGCGTTCAGCTGCCGCGCGGCGCTCATTATCCCACCGATGTCGCGATCGGCGCGCTCATCGGCTGGACGGCGGACCGGATCGCCGGCGTGATCGTCGACGCAGCGGAGCGCCGGATCGATCGCGCGCGGGAGCAGCGCACGGACGGCGCGGCGCTGGCCGAAGCGGAGGCACATCCAAGCTGACGAGCAGGCGGCGGAACGTCGGCGCAGCTTGAGGCGGCCGCGCGTCATTCCACTTGTAAAAGCAGCCAACCTTCTCGCCCCGGCCATGATCGGCCGGGGCAAGACGACATATGGCTCAGGCCAGAGCGGCCTTCAGATCGTCCACCAGGTCAAGCTTCTCCCACGGGAAGAAGTCACCATCGGGATCGCGGCCGAAGTGACCGTAAGCGGCGGTCCGCTCATAGATCGGCTTGTTGAGGCCCAGATGCGTGCGGATGCCGCGCGGGGTCATGCCGCCCAGCTTTTCGATGCCGGCGATTGCCGCCTCGATCTTGTCGTCACCCACCGTGCCGGTGCCGTGCGTATCGACGTAGAGCGACAGCGGCTTGGCCACGCCGATCGCATAAGCGAGCTGGATCGTGCAGCGCTTGGCGAGGCCAGCGGCAACGATGTTCTTCGCCAGATAGCGCGTGATATAGGCGGCCGACCGGTCCACCTTGGTCGGATCCTTGCCGCTGAACGCGCCGCCGCCATGCGGTGATGCGCCGCCGTAGGTGTCGACGATGATCTTGCGGCCGGTCAGGCCAGCATCGCCGTCCGGGCCGCCGATCTCGAAGCTGCCGGTCGGGTTGATGTGGTAAACCGTGCTGTCCGACAGCAGCTCGGCCGGCAGGAGGTCCGCCACCACCTTCTTCACATAAGCGTGAAGCTCGGCTTCCTGCTCGCCCTTGTCATAGCCCTTGGCATGCTGGGTCGACACGACGATCGCGGTGCAGGCGACCGGCTTGCCGTTCTCGAAGCGAAGCGTCACCTGGCTCTTGGCATCCGGCTCCAGGAACGGCGCCGCGCCCGAATGACGGTCCTGCGCCATGCGGTGCAGGATGCGGTGGCTATAATAGAGCGTGGCCGGCATCAGGTCGGGCGTCTCGTCACAAGCGAAGCCGAACATGATGCCCTGGTCGCCGGCGCCTTCGTCCTTGTTGCCGCTGGCGTCCACGCCCTGCGCGATATGCGCCGACTGGCCGTGCAGGTTGTTCTCGAAGCGCAGCGTCTCCCAGTGAAAGCCGTCCTGCTCATAGCCGATGCGCTTCACCGTGTTGCGCACGGTGGCCTCGATCTCTTCCTCCGCACCGGCGGCCCAGGCGCCGTTCTCGTACACGCCCTTGCAGCGGATCTCGCCCGCCAGCACCACGAGCTGCGTGGTCGTCAGCGTTTCGCAGGCAATGCGTGCCTCGGGATCCTTGGACAGGAACAGATCGACGATCGCGTCGGAAATCTGGTCCGCCACCTTGTCGGGATGGCCCTCGCTGACGGATTCGCTGGTGAAAAGGTACGATTGGCGCATGATCACTCCGCCTGAGTTCTGATGAGATAAGGATATAAAGATAGCTTTATATGCCTATCGTGGCCGGCGGCGAATGGCAATGGCTGTGCCGCCCAGCAGAATGGCGACAATGGCGGCGAGCCAATTGCCCAGCCTGGAGAACAGCGTGGGTGGCGCCGGTTCGGGAAGCGGTACCTCGATCGCGCCGGCCTGTTCATGCGGAACGGTGGCGATCAGCCGGCCGTCCGCGCCGATCACCGCGGAGATGCCATTGGGCGTTGCGCGGATAACCGGCAGCCCCTCCTCAATCGCCCGCATCCGCGCTTGCGCCAGATGCTGCGGCGGCCCCCATTTGCCGAACCAGGCATCGTTCGACGGGTTGAAGATCAGGCGCGGACGCGCTGCCGGGTTCACCACCTGTCCCGAGAAGATGATCTCGTAACAGATCTGGACGCCGATCGCGCCAAAGCCGGGAACTCCCAGCGCACGCGGCCCGGGCCCTTCCGCAAAGTCCATCGCCCCCGGCACCAGCCGATCCAGCCCCAGCCGCTTCAGCAGCCAGGGCATGGGGAGGTATTCGCCATAAGGCACCAGATGCGCCTTGTCGTACCGCTCCTTGCCCAGCCGCGCGCGCGGGTCGACCGCGAACACCGAATTGGTCGCGGTCACGGCGTTGCCCGCCTTGTCGAACTGCAGGGCGGTGCCGCCGGTCAGCAGCATGTCGCGCGGCCCCAGCAGTCGCGCCATGCGCCAGCGTAGCCAGAACGGATCGGAACCATAAGCGTAATCGGGATATCCGTCCTCCAGATAGTCCCGGATCACCCCTTCCGGCCAGACGATCAGCCGTGGCGCGGGGCCGGGCGTGCCCGAAAGCTGGGACAGCTTGGCGAGCATCATCTCCCCATCGCTTTCGCCACGCGCATCCTGCGGCACGTTGGGCTGAACCACGCGCACGCGCGGCTGATCCGCACGCACGGCGGCATCTGGCGCACTGTCGTCATAGCTCAGCCATTGCGCACCGAGCAGCGCCGCGACTACGACGACGATCGCGACGCCTGACGCTGGCCGGCGCGGCACCAGCAGAAGTGATCCCGCAAGCAGCACGGTCAGGCCGGACAGCGCATAGGTACCCACCCACGCGGCTACATGCGCCACCGGCTGCACTGGTATCCAGATCACGCTCAGGGGATCCCAGGCATAGCCTGTGAACATCACGCTGCGCAGCCACTCGCTGACGATCCACGCCGCCGCGAACGCCAGCACATAGCTGACGCCCGGCCTGAACCCCCGCAGCCGCCAGGCTAGCCCGGCCGCGAGCGCCGGATACACCGCAAGGTAGAGCGCCAGCGCCAGCGGCGCGACATAGCCCAGCACGGGCGGCATCTTGTCCTGGAAATCAAACGCGTGCTGGAACCAGTTGTTGTTGATCGTGAAGTGACCGACGCCGAAGGCCCAGCCGCTCCACAAGGCCGCCTTCAGGGTCGGCGCCCGGTGCACGACCACCATCCAGGCGGCGAAACAGGCGATCGTCAGCCACCAGAGTTGCAGGGGCGCAAAGCCGCAGGCTGCCGCCGCTCCCAGCAAAAGGGAGGCAAGCGCCGGCCGGCGGGTCAGGAAGGACAAGGTCATCGCCGGCCCGCTACCAAAGATGCGGGGCCGCAGGAAATGGCCGATGGAGGAAACTTGTCCGTCTCCAGCGTCGGTCAGCGCGCCGGCGCCGCTTCGCAAGCCCGTTCGCATTCCTTGTCGCGCCCCTTTCCGCTTCCGGTAAGGATCGTGTATCACTGCCGCATGACACTTCGCCCCTTCCACCTCGCTTTTCCCGTGCACGATCTCGCCGCAGCGCGCGCCTTCTACGGCGACGTGCTCGGTTGTCGTGAAGGCCGCTCCAGCGATCACTGGATCGATTTCGATCTTGGCGGGCATCAGATCGTCGCACACCTCGATCCGAACGCCCGCCCGAGCGGCACCAGCAATCCGGTCGACGGCCATGACGTGCCCGTGCCGCATTTCGGCGTAGTGCTGACGATGGCCGACTGGGAAGCGCTGGCGGCGCGCGTGGAGCAGGCCGGCATCAGCTTCGGCATCGCCCCGCACATCCGGTTCAAGGGGCAGCCCGGCGAGCAGGCAACCATGTTCTTCCGCGATCCGTCCGGCAACGCGCTTGAGTTCAAGGCGTTTGCCGACGACGCCCAGCTCTTTGCCACGGAGCTCGCGCCGCAGGAGACCGCTCAGTGACCGCCCCGATCGAGGTTGATATTCCCCACACGCTCGGCACCGCCCCCGCCAAGGAGCGCATCGGCAGCAGCTTCGGCAAGCTCGCCGACTTCATACCCGGCGGCGCCGTGACGGAGCATCGCTGGGAGGGAAATACGCTTCACTTCACGGTGGAAGGGCTTGGCCAAAGGGTCGCCGCTCGGCTCGATGTCAGCGACGCGAACGTCCATGCCACGTTCGAGCTGCCGGCCTTCCTGGCGATGTTCTCGGACAAAATCCGCGCCAAGCTTCAGAAGGAAGCACCCAAGCTGCTCGAATGAGGCGGCCTGGGCGCTTCCTTCTCGATCAGAACAGCAAGGTCAGCGCGTAAAAGGCTGCGCCCACTGCCGCGGAGCAGGGGATGGTGATGATCCAAGCGACCACCACGCTGCTGGCGGTGCCCCAGCGGACGGCGGAGGTCCGCCGCGCGACGCCGGCACCGATGATGGCGCCGGTGATCGTGTGCGTGGTCGACACCGGGATGCCCATCGCGGATGCGGTGAACAGCACGATCGAGCCGCCGGTCGATGCGCTGAAACCCTGGTGCTGGGACAATTTGGTGATCCGCGAGCCCATCGTCTCGATGATCTTCCAGCCGCCAGACAGCGTGCCGAGGCCGATCGCGACATAGCAGCTGATCGCCACCCAGTGTGGCACCTCGAAGTCGCCGGTCAGATAACCGGTCGAATAGAGCAGCACCGTGATGATCCCCATGGTCTTCTGCGCATCGTTCAGGCCGTGGCTCAGCGAGTAAGCCGCGGATGATACGAGGTGCAGCGCACGGAAGCTGGTCTCCGCCTGCCGCGCCGTGCGGCGCCGCAAGGCCCAGCTGCTCGCCAGCATCACCAGCATGGCCAGGATCATGCCGAGCGTGGGCGACACCACGATCGCCAGCAGGGTCTTGGTAAGCCCGCCGACATGGATGCTGTTGACGCTGGCATGAGTCACGCCGGCCCCGACCAGGCCGCCAACCAGGGCGTGGCTGGAGGAAGAGGGAATGCCCTTCTGCCAGGTCACGATGTTCCAGAACATGGCTCCGCCCAGCGCACCGAAGATCACGGCGGGGGTTACGACATCTTGGTCGATCAGCCCCTTGCCGATCGTTTCGGCGACGGCGTGCAAACCCGGCACGGCAAGCGTCAGGAAATAGGCGGCAAAGTTGAAAAAGGCCGCGAACACCACCGCCTGAACGGGCGTCAGCAGGCGGGTGGCGACCACCGTTGCGATTGAGTTGGCGGCGTCATGCAGGCCGTTCAGGAAATCGAACGCCAGTGCCAGGGCGATCAATCCGATCAGCAGCGGGAGAGCAAGCTCATGCATGTGAGGCTGGATCGCTCAGGCGTGATCGATGACGATGCCGTCGATCTCGTTCGCCACGTCCTCGAACGCGTCGGAGATCTTTTCGAGATGCTTGTAGATCTCGCGCTCGACGACGAACTGCATCGCATCGCCGCCATGATAATGCTCGAACAGGCGCTTCAGCCCACGCTCGTGCATTGCGTCCGCCTCGCCTTCCAGCTGGACGAGTCGCTCGGTCAGCTGGTGGATGCGGGGGCCGTTGCGCGCCACATCGCGCAGCAGTTGCATCGCCTCCACGGTCACGGCCGCCGCTTCGGTCATGCTGCTCGCCATCTGGTGCATGTCCGGCGTGAAGCTGCGAACGCCATACAGGCTGACCGCGGTCAGCGCGGCATCCATGGCGTCGATCGCGTCATCCATCGATCCGATCAGGTCGCTGATCGCGCTGCGATCGAACGGCGTCAGAAACGTGATCCGAACCGTCTGCAGCACGGTGCGGGTGATTTCGTCCGCCTGATGCTCCAGGTCCTTCACCTCGGCGATGATCTTCTCGGGATTGGTATCGCCGGCGAACAGCCGGGTGGTCGCCTCCGCGGCGCGCAGCGTGACGGCTGCGTGCGCATCGAACAGCTCGAAGAAATTGCCGCGCTTCGGAAGGAGGCGCTGGAACCAGGCGAACATCAGAGATGATCCTTGTAGGAAAGGTAACGTGTTGAAAGATTACGCGTCAGCGCCCGAAGCTGGCGGGCGCCGGCGAGACGACCGAGGTGCTGCCGCTGCGGATTTCCTGCACCTCCAGCGCGCGTTCCGCCACGCCGTCGCGGCCGAAGCGGAAGGCACCGTCGATGCCGGCATAGCCTTCGCCGGAGCGCAGCCGCGTGTCCGGGAACGGTGCGCCGACCTTCCAGTCGCGGGAGATGCGCGCCGTCAGCAGCACGGCATCATAGCCAAGGCTCGACAGGCGATAGGGTGCCGTGCCGAAGCGCGCGCGATACTTCGCGGCATATTGCCGGTACAGCGTGTTGGAAACGCTGGCGAACCATGCGCCGTTCAGCGCCGGCCGGCTCGCCACAGCATTGTCGCTGTTCCACAATTCGGTGCCGAGCACCTTGGCATTCGGGCTGGCCTTGCGCAGCAGCGGCACGGCCGTCGCCGCGGTTCCGCTCGAATCGGCAATCAGGACCGCGTCGAACGGCGCATCCTTGGTCATGCGGGTCACCGCCGCGCCCACGCCGCCGGCGGTGCGATCATAGGTCTGCAGCGCCACCACCCGGCCGCCGGCGGCCTCCACCGCGCGCAGGAAGGTAGTCGATGCTCGCGTGCCATATAGAGCGTTGGGGACCAGCCCGCCAAAGTTCGTCACGCCGCGGCTGCGCGCGAACTCGACCACGCGTTCGATTGACTGCGATGGCGTGTAGCCCATCAGGTACACGCCTTCGCCAGCGACGCTGTTGTCGTTGGAGAAGGCCAGCACCGGCACACCGGCGCGCCGCGCGACCGGGGCTACCGCGCGCACATCCTCGGACAGCAACGGGCCGAGGATCAGCTGGGCGCCATCCGCCACGGCCCGCTGGGCCGCCGCCGCCGCGCCGGTCGCGGTGTCGTAATTGGTGATGCGGACCTGCTCGTTGCGCGTATCCAGCAGGGCAAGCTGAGTCGCATTGGCCAGGCTCTTGCCCACGCCCGCGTTCGTTCCCGACAGCGGCACCAGCAGGGCGACGCGGTTGCGCGCGGTGTCACGCGGGATGCCAGCCTCTACGCCCACGTCCGGCCGGGCCGCCGGGGGCGGCGCCGTGGTCGGGCCGGTCGGACCGGCCGGGCCGCGCGGCACCACGGTGGAGCAGGCGGAAACGAGCAGCGCCGCCACGGCGACAAACCCGCGGACGAAGGTATTCGCCCGTTGCGATACGGTTGCGGCCTCTGCCATGACACTCCTCGTGGAAAAACTAAGCCCCGGCCTGTACATCGTCGCTACCCCGATCGGCAATCTCGGGGACCTGTCTCCACGTGCCGCCGACATTCTGTCGCGGGCGGACCTAGTCGCGGCAGAAGACACTCGTGTTACAATTGGATTACTAAGGCACATCGGCATCAAGCGACCGATGACCCCCTATCATGATCACAATGCCGATCATGTCCGTCCGCAATTGATCGCACGATTGGGGACGGAGGCGATCGCGCTGGTGTCCGACGCGGGAACGCCGCTCATTTCCGATCCCGGCTACAAGCTGGTGCGCGATGCCCGTGCGGCCGGCCATGCGGTGGTGACGATCCCCGGTCCCTGCGCCGCGGTGGCCGCGCTCACCCTTGCGGGCCTCCCGACCGATCGCTTCCTGTTCGCAGGGTTTCTGCCGTCCAAGGCCAAGGCGCGCGCGGATACCATCGACGAACTCGGCGCCGTCCGCGCGACCCTGGTCTTCTATGAAAGCGGCCCGCGGCTCGGCGCCACGCTTGCCGCGCTCGCGGCGCAGCTCGGCGATCGAGAGGCGGCGGTCACGCGTGAAATCACGAAGAAGTTCGAAGAGGCCGTGACCGGCACGCTTCCCACGCTGGCGCAGCGTTATGCCGACGCGCCGCCCAAGGGCGAGATCGTCATCGTCGTCGCCCCGCCCGGCGAGGCGCCGCCCGCCAGCGAGGAAGACGCGGATGCCGCGCTGGCCGAGGCGCTGACCCGTCTCCCCGCCGCCAAGGCCGCCGGAGAGGTGGCGAAGCGCCTCGGCCTCGATCGGAAGGCGCTCTACGCCCGCGCCCTCGCGCTGAAGGAAGCCTGAGGCGCGCCTGCCGGCGGTTACAGCAGGAAGTCCGCCGCGGTGAAGGCGAATGCCTGCGCGGGATCGGTGAGCAATTCGATGCGATCGCTCGGCGCGCCACCGATCTGCGACAGATCGATCGTGACGATGCCCGTCGCGGCGTCCCTGCTGGTCGCCGCCACGATCTTGTCGAAGGTGACGGTGGCGAACAGGCCGTTGATGGCGATCCGGTCCTCGCCCTGCGCGAAGTCGATGATCCGGTCCCGGTTGGTTCCATAGATGAAGGCGAAGATGTCGCCGCCCTCCCCGCCGA
>NZ_LSKH01000201.1:0-8743 GCF_001557395.1 Sphingomonas sp. CCH5-D11
GGATACGGCCGGACGAGGACGTGGCGATTCCCGTGACGAGCCCGCCGTTCGCTGCCGATGCGCTGGCCGCGGGCGAGGTGGACGGCATTTGCGTCGGCGAGCCGTGGAACTCGATTGCGGTGGATCGCGGGGTGGGCCGGATCGCGCTCGCCACCGCGCAGATCTGGCGGCGCGGGGTGGAAAAGGTGCTGGCACTGCGCGCAGAAGTGGCCGAGGCGCGCGCTGACGCTGTCGCGGCGCTGACCCGCGCGCTTCATGCGGCGGCGGAGCATTTCGTCCGCCCCGAAACCGTGGCGGACAGCGCGGCGTTGCTTGCGCGGCCCGAATATCTCGACGCACCGGTGGATGCGGTCCTGCGCGCAATCACCGATCGCATTCGCCTGGTACCGGGCGGAACGCCGGTTCATTATCCCGATTTCATGTTCCAGCATCGCGAGGCGGCGAACTTCCCGTGGCGCAGCCAGGCGGCGTGGCTGTACGCGCAGATGGTCCGCTGGGACGGGATGGCGTTCAGCGAGGAGGATGCGGCCCGGGCGCAATCGGTGTTTCGCCCGGACCTGTATCGCGCAGCGCTCGCCGGATCGAACGCGCCGCTGCCCAACGCCAGTTCGAAGCTGGAAGGCGCGCTGCATGAACCGATCGGCGCGGGATCGACGCAGGGCCGGCTCGTGCTTGGCAGTGACCGCTTCTTCGATGGGCGCGCTTTCGACCCGGACGATATCGCAGGCTATCTAGCAACGCTGCCGTGATCTGCTGCGGTTGCGAAAGGGGCTTGTGCCAAGCGAGCGAATCAGGCAGCTTGTCAATCGTTCGGCAATGATGCCGGGCACGAGATAACAGCGACACGCCTCTCCAGCGCCGGGGAGGTTTCGCTGGCGGATGGGCAGACGCCCTTATCCGCACCGAGGCAACGAAGCCGCCAGGACGCACCCGAAAGGGTCGCCGTTCTGGCGGCTTTTTTCGTTTGGAGAACGGGCGATGGCGACGGCGTTCTGGGAGGCAAAGAAGCAAAGCGATGGCGGGTTCTGGTCAAGCGGGCATACGCCGACGCTGATCGCCGCTTTCCTCTATTTCGACTTGGCGTTCATGGTGTGGGTGCTGCTGGGGCCGCTTGCGCCCGACATCGCCAAGGCGCTGGCGCTCAGCCCGGCGCAAAAGGGGCTGATGGTGGCGGTGCCAACGCTGGCGGGCGCGGCGCTCAGGGTCGTCAACGGCCTGCTGGTGGACCGGATCGGGCCGAAGCGGTCGGGCGCGATCAGCCAGTTGATCGTGATCGCGGGGCTGTTCGCGGCCTGGGCGATGGGGGTCACGACGTTTGCCGGAACGCTGGTGCTGGGCGTGATCCTAGGGTTCGCCGGGGCAAGCTTCGCCATCGCGCTGCCGCTCGCCAGCCGCTGGTACCCGCCCGAGCATCAGGGCAAGGCAATGGGCCTGGCCGGCATGGGCAATTCGGGAACGGTGCTGGCAGCGCTGTTCGCGCCGGCACTGGCCAAGATGTTCGGCTGGAATGCGGTGCTGGGGCTCGCCTGCATCCCGCTGACGATTGTGTTCGTCGCCTATATGGCGATGGCGAAAGATCCGCCGGGGGCTCCTGCGCCGAAAAGCTTCAGGGAATATCTCAGCCCGCTGAAGCAGGGTGATGCCTGGTGGCTGATGGGCTTCTACTCGGTCACCTTCGGCGGCTTCGTCGGGCTGGCCGCCAGCCTGCCGATCTATTTCACCGATCGGTTCGGGCTGACGACGATCCAGGCCGGCTATGCCACCGCGGCGTGCGTGTTCGCAGGCTCGCTGGTTCGGCCGATGGGCGGGGCGCTGGCCGACGCGATCGGCGGGGTGAAGGCGCTGACCGCTGTGTTCGCGCTCGCTGCCCTGGCGCTGGTGGGGGTGAGCCTGTCGGTGACCTTCACTGCGGCGCTCGCCTGCTTCGTGATCGCGATGCTGGCGCTGGGCGTCGGCAATGGCGCGGTGTTCCAGCTGGTGCCGCAGCGGTTCGCGGCGGAGATCGGCGTGATGACCGGGCTGGTCGGCATGGCAGGCGGCGTGGGCGGGTTCTATCTCGCCTCTTCGCTGGGCCTCGCCAAGCAGTGGACGGGCAGCTTCGCCCCCGGCTTCCTGATCTTCGCCGGGCTTGCGCTGGCGGCGCTGATCGGCCTGGCGCTGGTCAAAACCGGTTGGCGCGCGCGCTGGGGTGCGGCGGAAGGCGTGCGGATCTGATGCGCGCGACGCTCGCCCTCCTGCCGCTTCTGGCGAGCCAGGCCGCGGCGCAGACGATCGCGCCGCTGGCCGAGGCCCGGCTGCGCTATGAACATGCCGATCAGGATGGTCTGCCCGAGAACGCGAACGCCGTTACCGCCCGCGTCCGCGCCGGGATCCAGGTGAGCGAGGGGCGCTGGTCGGCGCTCGCCGAGGCGCAGGGCAACCTCGCGATCGTGGGTGATTATTATGACGGGCTCAGCGGCATTGCGACACGGCGCCCGCTGATCGCCGACCCGCAGAACGTGGCGCTGTACCGGGCGCAGCTCCAGTATCGCAGCGCGCCGGCGACGATCACCGTGGGGCGCCAGCGGATCGCGCTAGACGACGAGCGCTTCGTCGGCGCCATCGCGTTTCGCAATAACGGCCAGACGTTCGACGCGGTTCGCGCCGAGGTGACGCCGCTCGCCGGGCTGAAGGCCGACCTCAGCTACGTCTGGAGCGTGCGCACGATCTGGGGCGTGGATGGCGGGGGTGCGCGGCAGCAGGCGGTGTCGGGCGACAATATGCTGGCGAACCTCGCCTGGACCTCGCCTGCCGGGACGCTGACCGGCTTTGCCTATCTGGTCGATCAGGACGAGGCGGCGGTGCAGGGCTATCGCCTGTCCAGCCAGACCTATGGCGTGCGGCTGGCCGGAACGCAGCCGATCGGGCCGGCGAAGTTGAGCTACCAGGCCAGCTGGGCGCGGCAGTCGGACTGGCAGCGCAATCCCAACAACTATCAGGCCGATTACTGGCTGGCGGATGTCGCGGTGGACCTGAACGGGCCACGGCTGGGCGCTGGCTATGAAGTGCTGGGCGCGGATCGCGGCACGGCGCTGACCAGCTTTCAGACGCCGCTTGCCACCGCGTTCAAGTTTCAGGGTTGGGCCGACAAGTTCCTGACGACCCCGCCAGATGGCGTGCGCGATCTCTACGCTTCCGCCGGCTGGGGCTGGAAGGCGATCGGGGCGCTGAAGGCGGTGAGCGTCGGCGCGACCTATCACCGGTTCCAGAGCGATCGGATGGTGCGCCGCTATGGCGACGAGATCGATCTGCTGGCGCAAGCGAAGCTGGGGCGGACGACCGCCAGCCTTCGCTACGCCGCCTTCAACGCCGACCGGCTGTTCACCGACACCAGCAAATTCTGGCTCCAACTGGACTGGACCCTGTGATGAAACACGAACCGATCCGCATTGCGGAGGCCGACACGCGGCCGCACTTGATCGTCGTTGGCAATGGCATGGCGGGATGCCGCGCGGTGGAGGAGCTGCTCGCCCGCGATCCCGCGCGATATCGCGTGACGATCTTCGGCGCCGAGCCTTTGGTCAATTACAATCGCATCATGCTCTCGCCGGTGCTGGCGGGGGAGAAGACCTTCGACGACATCGTGATCAACGGCCGTGACTGGTATGATGATCACGGCATCACCCTGGTGTCCGGCGATCCGGTGATTGCGATCGACCGAGAGGCGCAGACCGTCACGTCGCGCGGCGGGATCGTGATGGATTATGACCGGCTGCTGATCGCGACCGGCTCCGATCCCTTCATCATCCCGGTGCCGGGCAAGGACCTGCCGGGCGTGATCAGCTTCCGCGACATGAACGACGTGGATGCAATGCTTGCCGCCGCAGCGAAGGGCGGGAGCGCGCTGGTGATCGGCGGAGGCCTGCTCGGTCTGGAGGCGGCGCATGGCCTGAGCCTGCGCGGCATGAAAGTGACGGTGATCCACCTGATGCCGACGCTGATGGAGCGGCAGTTGGACGAAGCCGCCGGGTGGCTGCTCAAGACCGCGCTGGAGGCGCGCGGGCAGACGATCCTGACCGGCGCGGATACGGCCGAGATCGTCGGCGACGGAAGGGTCGAGGCGGTGCGGCTGAAGGACGGGACGGAGATCCCGGCCGATCTGGTGGTGATGGCGGTAGGCATCCGGCCATCGGTGGCGCTGGCACGTGAGGCGGGGCTGGAGGTGGGCCGCGGGATCAAGGTGGACGATCACATGGTGACGTCTGACCCCGCGATCCTGGCGGTGGGCGAGTGTGTCGAACATGAGGGCCAAGTTTATGGCCTGGTCGCGCCGCTGTGGGACATGTGCCGCGCGCTGGCCGACGGGTTGGTCGAGGCGCCCAGCGGATACCGGCCGGCGCCGACCTCAACCAAGCTGAAGGTCGCGGGGCTCGACGTCTTCTCGGCCGGGGATTTCGGCGGCGGCGACGGTGCGGAGGACATCGTGCTGCGCGATGCGAGCCGCGGCATCTACAAGCGCGTGGTCGTGAAGGAGGACCGGATCGTCGGGGCAGTGCTCTATGGCGATACGGTGGACGGAAACTGGTATTTCGACCTGCTGCGTCGGGGCGAGAGCGTCGCCGATATTCGCGACGCGCTGATCTTCGGCCAGGCCTTTGCCTCCGGAGGTGGGCAGGCGGACCCTAAGGCAGCCGTTGCGGCGCTTTCCGATGATGCGGAAATCTGCGGCTGCAACGGCGTTTCCAAGGGGCAGGTGGTCGCGTGCATCGGCAAGGGCGCGCACAGCCTGGATGCGGTGCGATCGGGGTGCAAGGCATCGGCGAGCTGCGGATCATGCACCGGGCTGGTCGAGACTTTGCTGTCGCTGACACTCGGCGGGGAGGTTGAAGCCGGCCCTAAGACAATGTGCAAATGCACCAGCTTCGGCCATGACGACGTGCGCCGCGAGATCGTGGCGCAGGGGATGCGGTCGATCCCCGAGGTCATGCAGAAGCTGCACTGGACCACGCCCGACGGATGCTCGTCCTGCCGGCCGGCGCTCAATTATTATCTGCTCTGCGCACTGCCGGGCGAATATGTCGACGATCAGCAGAGCCGCTTCGTCAACGAACGGATGCATGCCAACATCCAGAAGGACGGCACCTATTCGGTCGTGCCGCGCATGTGGGGTGGCCTGACGAACCCGCGCGAGCTGCGCGCGATCGCCGACGTGGTGGAGAAGTTCAACGCGCCGATGGTGAAGGTGACGGGCGGCCAGCGGCTCGACATCTTCGGGATCCGCAAGGAGGATCTGCCCGCGGTCTGGGCCGATCTGAACGCTGCCGGGATGGTATCCGGCCACGCCTACGGCAAGTCGCTGCGCACGGTGAAGACCTGTGTCGGTAGCGAATGGTGCCGCTTCGGCACGCAGGATTCGACGGGGCTGGGCGTGAAGATCGAGCGCGCCACCTGGGGCAGCTGGATGCCGCACAAGTTCAAGATCGCGGTGAGCGGCTGCCCGCGCAATTGCGCCGAGGCGACGATCAAGGACTTCGGCGTGGTGTGCGTCGAGAGCGGTTACGAGCTTCACGTCGGCGGCAATGGCGGGATCAAGGTTCGCGCGACCGACCTCCTCTGCAAGGTCGCGACCGAGGCGGAGGCGATGGAGATGTGCGCCGCCTTTATCCAGCTGTACCGCGAGGAGGCGCGCTATCTGGAGCGCACCGCGCCATGGATCGAGCGCGTCGGGCTGGCGCACATCCAGGAGCGGCTGTTGCCCGATGCCGAGGCGCGGGCCGAGCTCGCGCGGCGGTTCTTCTTCTCGCAACAATTCATGCAGGACGATCCCTGGGCGGCGCGCGTCGAGGGCGCGCAGCGTGAGCAGCATGCGCCCATGGCGCGCTTTCAGCCCATCCCGGCGAATCAGGAGGAAATGGCATGACCGGCGAGTGGCTCGATATCGGCTGGGTCGACGAAATTCCGGTGCGCGGCAGCCGGACGGTGCAGGTGGCGGGCGGCGACGACATCGCGGTGTTCCGCACTGGCGAGGGGAAGGTGTTCGCGCTGCTCGATCGCTGCCCGCACAAGCATGGCCGACTGAGCCAGGGGATCGTGCATGGCGGCGCGGTGGCGTGCCCGCTGCACAACTGGCGGATCAGCCTGTCAACCGGCGAGGCGCTGGGCGAGGACAAGGGCTGCACGCCGGTGGTGCCGGTGAAGGTGACCGGCGGGCGCGTGCTGATCTGCCGCGCCAGCACGCTGAAGGCGGCGGCGTGACGGTGGAGGCCGATCTCCCTCTGCCCTCCGGGGAGAGGGGCGGGGCGAGGGGCAGTCCGATACGGTGTCGCTCGTGACTGCCCCTCTCCCAACCCTCTCCCCGGAGGGGAGAGGGCCTTCGGCGATCCGCACCACTTGCGCTTATTGTGGCGTGGGCTGTGGGATCAGCGCGACGGTTACCGGCGAGCGGGCCGTGCGGATCGCGGGTGATGCCGATCACCCTGCCAATCACGGCAAGCTGTGCTCCAAGGGCACGCATCTGGGCGAGACGGTGGGGCTGGAGGGACGGCTGCTCCACCCGATGATCGGCAGCAAGCGCGCCTCCTGGGACAAGGCGCTGGATCTTGTCGCCAAGCGCTTTCGCGACACGATCGCGCAGCACGGGCCGAACAGCGTCGCTTTCTACGTCTCGGGTCAGCTGCTGACAGAAGATTATTACGTCGCCAACAAGCTGATGAAGGGCTTCATCGGATCGGCGAACATCGACACCAATTCGCGGCTGTGCATGTCCAGCGCAGTGGCCGGCCATGTGCGTGCCTTTGGCGAGGATGTGGTTCCCGCCAGCTATGACGATTTGGACGCGGCGGACCTGATCGTGCTGGTGGGGTCGAACACCGCCTGGTGCCATCCGATCGTGTATCAGCGGATCCGTGCACGCTGCGAGGCGGGCGCGAAGCTGGTGGTGATCGATCCGCGCCGCACCGAAACGGCGGAGCAGGCGGACCTGCACCTGCCGATCCGGCCAGGCAGCGACGTCGCGCTGATGAACGGCGCGCTGGCGTGGTGCCGCGAACAAGGCGTGCTCGACCAAGCCTTTCTGGCCGATCACGTCGCTGTTCCGGCGGACTTCTGGGCGGGGCTGGAAAGCTTCGACCTGTGGTCGGTGGCGCGCGCGTGCGATGTGCCGGCGGCGGAGGTGCGGCGCTTCTATGAGTTGTTCGCGGGGGCGCCGCGCACTGTCACCATGTTCAGCCAGGGCATTAACCAGTCGCTGGCGGGCACCGATCAAGTGAATGCGATCCTCAACCTGCATCTGGCGACGGGGCGGATCGGCAAGCCCGGCGCTGCGCCTTTCTCGATCACCGGCCAACCCAACGCGATGGGCGGGCGCGAAGTTGGCGGGCTGGCGAGCACGCTTGCCGCGCATATGGACTTCGCGTCGGAGAACCGGGCGCTGGTGCAGCGTTTCTGGAGTTCGCCCGCGATCGCCGAGAAGCCGGGATTGAAGGCGGTGGATCTGTTTCGCGCGGTGGGCGAAGGTCGGATCAAGGCGCTGTGGATCATGGCGACGAACCCGGCGGTGTCGATGCCGGATGCGGCGCGGGTGCGCGACGCGCTCGCCTCTTGCCCGTTCGTCGTCGTGTCGGACGTGATGGAAAAGACCGATACTGGCGGCTTTGCCCATGTCCGCCTGCCCGCGGCCGGCTGGGGGGAGAAAGACGGGACGGTGACCAATTCGGAGCGGCTGATCAGCCGCCAGCGCGCGCTGTTTCCGCTGCCCGGAGAGGCAAGGCCCGATTGGTGGATCGTCAAGGAAGTGGGACGGCGGATGGGCTGGAAATCCGCCTTCGCCTATGATCGGCCCGCCGACATCTGGCGTGAGCATGTCCGGCTGGCGAACTACCGGAATGACGGTGCGCGGCTGTTCGCCCTGCCGGGGCAGGGCGGCGGCGGCAATGCCGGCTACGATGAGATGGCGCCGTTCCGCTGGGGCGGGACGCCGTTTGCCGATGGCCATTTTCCCACGCCCGATGGGCGCGCGCGGCTGGTGACGGTGGCGCAGAAGCTAATCGCTCAGCCGCTGAGCCAGTGGCCGCTGACGCTCAATACCGGCCGCTATCGCGATCACTGGCACACGATGACGCGCACCGGCCTTGCCCCCAAGCTCGCCCGCCACCGCGCCGAGCCGCTGGTGGAGATCCACCCGGACGATGCGGCGCGGATCGGCATTTGCGATGGCGCCCTGGCGCGCGTGGCGACGCCGCAGGGGGAGAGCCTCTACCGCGCCACCATTACCGACGCCCAGCGCCCGGGCGAGCTGTTCGTGCCGATCCACTGGACCGACCAAACCTCCAGCGGTGGGCGGACCGGAATGCTGCCGCGGCCGCTGACCGATCCGCATTCGGGGCAGCCGGGGTTCAAGTCCACGCCCGCCACGATCGCGCCGGTCGCGACGCGGTGGCGCGGCTTTGCCCTGTTCGCGGGCGAGCCGGCGCGCCCGTTCGACTGCCTGTGGGCGACCCGGATCACGGTGGCGGCGGGCAATCTGTGGGAACTGGCCGGAGATGGTGATCCGGCGCGGCTCGATCGCTTCCTGCCAGGCGGCGAGCGGGTGGAGGCGGTGGACCCTGCACGCGGCACGCGGCGGATAGCGATCCTGGCGGACGGGCGCCTTGCCGCCGCGCTGTTCGTGACCGAGCGCGGGGAGCTGCCGACCCGCGACTGGCTGATCAAGCAGCTGGGCGAAGCACCGCCAGCTGCGGCAGCCGCGCTGCTGGCGGTGCTTCGC
>NZ_LSKH01000202.1:0-207 GCF_001557395.1 Sphingomonas sp. CCH5-D11
GGTACTGGCGCGGGCGATAGGCGGCGGCCGCAGCTCCACCCCGCCCGCCCGAGCCCCGGCGCTCTCAATCAAGGCAGCCACCCCGGCGAAGGCCGGGGTCCAGTTGGGAAATGCGCCGTTGGTACGCGACGCGGGCAGTTGCGAAGACCTTCCCACCTGGGCCCCGGCCTCCGCCGTGGTGGCCGCGCGGCGATTGGCGGGCGGGCG
>NZ_LSKH01000203.1:0-32628 GCF_001557395.1 Sphingomonas sp. CCH5-D11
CCGCCACAGAGGGACCCTGCCTCATTAACACCATACCCGCGCCCGGCGGCCAAGTGCCTTGCCGGGTCGAGCCCGACGCGGATCTTCGCCTCACGGAGGCGCCAGCCGTTTCCGAGGATGTGACCGTCACCACCGGGCAACCGCGCAGGGAGCGCGACGCACCCGGCATCGATCGCCGCGGCGTGAAAGCCAGAACGACAGAGTCGGTGCTGCCTCGCGCCCACCCCATGCGGTCGATGGCAGCCGTGGAGCAGCAAGTCAGGTTGGCGCCCGCAGCATCGTCAGCGAGCGAAGGGCCACTTGGCCACCTTCCCGCCGCCGCCATCGCCTCCGAGCCTGCGTCTCGCGAACAGACGCGTGAGGAGCCCGAAGGTAAGGAAGCGCTGCTGACATCTCCGCTGAACCTGCCCGAACAGGCCACGACCGCTCCCCTCCCCATTGGCGCTCGCGCGCTGCACCTTGATGTCGCGCCACCCGCGCCCGATGCGATCGCCGACCCGATGACGCGGGCGGTCGGAGAAACCGTACCGTCGCGGGGTGATGGAGCGGCTGATACCCCCGACCTGCGCTCTGCGCCGATCACCGCCGGCACGCCTGCCACTACGTTCGACGCCCGGCAAGCGGTCGCTGGCGACACCGCCACACCCGTGACGGAGGGCAGCTTCACACAATCCGTGCAGGCGCCCGCTGCTGCGCCGGAGGCCAGCAAGACGCTCCCAGCAATCACCGCCGCTCCGCGCTTATCGGCAGAGCCGGCGGTTGACGCCCGCACCGATCAGATTGGCCGCGACATTGGAGTCGCCATCGCAAGGCGGATCACGAACGGGGGCGAAGAGCTTACCATCCGCCTCAATCCCGGCGAGTTCGGCAAGATCGAAGTGCGCATGGCATTCGACGAGGGCGGGACGCTGCGTGCGGTGGTCGCCGCCGATCGCGCAGACGCGCTCGACCTGCTCCGCCGTGACACGGCCGACCTTAACCGAGCGATGACCGACGCCGGTGTCCGCACCGATCAGCAGAGTTTTCGCTTCGACACCCGCGCCGGGAATGGCGAAGCCCAAGGCTTCTGGCAGCGTCAGCAGCAGCAGCAGCAGCGCCAGCAGGCCGGCGACTTCACCGACGGAACCAAGGGCGCGGTCTTCGTTCAGGAAGCCGCTTATCACCCGCTCCGGACCGCCGGACGCATCAACTTGATGGCTTGAGGATACAGCCCATGACCAGCATCGCCTCCACCAACGCCACCTTGCCGGCCGCCGCTCAGAGCGCGGCGCTGGCCAAATCGTCTGCCGATTTCAACATGTTCCTGAAACTGCTTACGACGCAGATGCAGAACCAGGATCCGCTCGATCCCATGGAAACGTCCGAATACACCCAGCAGCTGGTGCAATATTCGCAGGTCGAACAAACGATCCAGCAGACGGAGACGCTGAAGAGCATCCTGTCGAGCCTCAGCACCCAGGACATGGCGCAAGCATCAAGCCTGATCGGCCGTGACGTCGTGTTCGCCTCGGCGCAATCCGGACTGACCGCCGCCACGCCGGCCGCCTGGAGCTACCAGGCCGAGCGGCCGATTACCTCCTTGGTCGCGACGATCAGCGATGGATCCGGCAAGGTCGTGGACACGCGCACGATCACCGTCGAGGAGAAGAGCGGCCGCTTCAGCTGGGATGGCAATGCGACAACGGGGGCGAAGCTGCCGGAAGGCCAGTATGCGCTCGCCCTCCTCGGCAGGGACAATGCCGGCAACGACGTGAAGGTGAACGTCAACAGCATCGGCAAGGTGCGGGAAGTGACGACCGCGTCCGGGGTCATCAACCTGGGCGTCAACGGCATCGAGCTGCCCGCTTCCTCGCTGGTGAAGGTCGCACAGCCGGACGAGTGATAGTCTCGGCTCGAACCAGCAGAGAAAGGGCGCGGTGATCGGGGAGATCGCCGCGCCTTCGTTTTACAGCGGCATTGCGCCTCGGATCACATCCTTGTCGCCGCCACTTGCGTCACCAGCACGCGCTGAACGCCGGCTTCGCGCTGCAGCGCTTTCTGGAGATCGCCGGCAAGCTGTTCGACGTTCACCGGCATCATCGGGGAGGCATAAAGGCGCCCGAATTCCAGTGCTGCCGCCAGCGTCGATGCACGCACCACCGGAAGCTTCGCGGTTAGCGCCTCCGCAGACGTCGCATCGCTGGCCTCCAGCACCAGTGTCAGGCGCAGTATGCCGTCCGCGCGTGCGCCATCGACGATCGGCACCCGGATCTCCTCCAACGAAACGAGATGCAAGGCCGCCCCACCCCCGCCCGCGCCACTGCCGCTGCTCGAGGCAAGCGCGTTGGTCGCCGGAACGGCAGAGGCAAGCGAGGCCACAGCAGCAATCGTCAGGATACGCACCACGCGGTTTCTCCAGAAGTGGCGGCGCCGATCAGCGGAACGAAGCGCCATCCCTCTATAATAGAGGAAACTTGCGCACCGGAGGCGATGTTGAGCCACGATCAGAAGCCAGAACGCATCCGCGTCGTGAGCAGCGGGACGCGTGCTCCCGCGCGACGTCATGATGATGCACCGGCCGTCATCGAAGGCGTCGTAGGCACCCGCAGTCTTGATCCCGGGGCTGGCGTTCACGCGGTCGCTCCGTCGGCTAAGCGCAGATCGTCGGTGATGCTCGGCCTCCTTTTCATCCTTGGCTGCGCGGCCGGAGGCATTGGCCTCACCGTGTCGAGGCTGATCTGATGAAGCGGGGCGCATTGCTGGCCGCCGCCGCGATGATCGTGGGCGCGGCACCGGCACCACAACTCGCCACGTCGACGCCATCGCCGGTGTCCGGATCGCCCCCGCCGCTGCCATCGGCCCGCCTGCCGGGCTTTGCCGCCGCCCTTGCCGAGCAGCCGGTCCCGTCCGGGCCAGATGCCTGGACGGCCATCCCGGACGAACAGGCCTGGGCAACCCTCGCGGTGGCGGATCGCGATCATCGACAGTCCGCCCGATGGACTTATGCGCGAAGCCTGCTGGCCGCGAACCGCGGGCCCGAGGCGCTGGGCGTGCTGGAGGTCATGCACCAGGACGATCCCGACCTCTCGCTGGTCCCCGCCTATCAACTGGCGCACGGAATTGCTCTCTCGCTGTCAGGTCACGGAATTGATGCGCTCGACGCCCTGACCGGGCAGGCGCTGACGCAAAATCCCGAGGCTTGCCTGTGGCGGATGCACGCATTCGCCCAACACGATCTCCCGCACGAAGCGATGCGCCAGTTCAACTGCAGCCTTCCGGCGCTGAACGCGCGATCCGGTGCGTCTCGCGCGCCCTTCGTGCTGTCGGCCGCGCGGGCTGCAATCATGATCGGCAAGCCTGCTCTCGCGCTCAATTGGTTGCAGCAGGTGCCCGATCGGCTCGCCGCCGCCAATCTGCTGCGGGGCAAGGCCCTTCTGGCTCTGAACGAGGCGCAGGCGGCACGGCTCCGCCTTGCGCGGGTGGAGAGAAGCGGCACGGCCGAAGAGCGAATGGACGCGAAATTGAGCGCGATCGAGGCCGCTGTCGCCAACAGGACCCTGCCAGCCGCAACGGCGCTTCGGAAGCTCGACGGTGTTCGCTTTTCCTGGCGTGGTGGCGAGATCGAGGAACGCGCGCTTCGCCTGACCGCACAGATCAGCGATCAGGGGCGTGACCTCCGGCGCTCGCTGGAAGCTGGAGCCACCCTGGTGCGCTATTTCGAGCTCTCGGGATCCAATGCCGCTCTGCTTCCGGCGCTGCGCGCCCGCTTGGCGGCCGCGCTGGCGCCGGGAACCGGGCTGCCGATCGAGCAAGCCGCAGGACTATACTGGGACTTCCGCGATCTCGCCCCCGCTGGCGCAGAAGGCGACTTGCTGGTCGCCCAGCTCGCCAAAGCTGGCCAAACACGAAATAGCTCGCCTGAAGCGTCGCTTTCTCCTGTGCCAGATTGATCGCCACCTGACCCAGATCGGCATCCTCGTTCCGGCTGATGATGTCCTTCAGCAGCAAGGTACGCTGTTCTGCCCGCACCCCCAGCGTCTCGACCTGCGCCTGCTTGCGCCCGACTTCGCCGTTGATCTCGCGCACGCTCGACAATGCCGAACGCAGTTCGTCGCCCGCCTGATCGAGTGCTGCGCGCTGCTGATCGGTTGGCATGTCGCCAATCTCTCCCGCGGCCGCAAGCGTGCGAAACGCCTGAAGCAATCCGCTGCCGAGGTCCCTGGCCGTCACGCCATATTCCATGTCGAGATTGTCGGCGACCCTGGCGGAGGCGCGCACGTCGTCGTTGCCAAACGCGTCCTGCAGCGGTGTCGACAGCGCTTCCTTGAGATTCTTCGGGCGAAAGGGCTCCTCGGTCTGCGATCCCGCAAACAGCGGCAGACCGCCCTGCGAGGCGTTCAGCGCGGTGCGGATCTGCGTGAAGGCATCCTCGATCGCCTGCTTAAGTCCCGTGCTCTGGTTGGTGCCAACGGCCTCCATGATGCTCTGGGACAATGCCTGACCGGCTTCTTCGATGCTGCTGATGTTGGCGTCATAGAATGACAGCGTGGTGGAAAGCCGCGTGGTGACCACGCCATGCGCCTCCTGCGCGGCAACCAAGGTCCGAGTGGACAGGTTACGCACTGCCTCGGGCCCAAGCGCCGCCAGATCGGTGGCCTTCTTGCCGGAGGCGAGCTGTAATTGGGTGACGGCCAGCTTCTGCTGCGAACGCTGGATCGCGTCCGACATGGTGCGCTGGAGCGGAATGGTGGCGACGCGGTTCATGAAGGATATCCTCAGCGGATCATGCCGAGCAGCGTGTCGTACATCTCACTGGCAGTGGTGATCACGCGCGCGGCGGCGGAATAGCTGTTCTGGAACACGACCATTTGGGCCAGCTCCTCGTCGATATTGACGCCCGCATAGCTATCCCGGCGGTTGACGGCATCGTCGCGGCGCGTCGCAGCGGCGGTCAGCGCGCTGGCCGCCTGCGCTGCCTGCGTTCCCGCCCGGCCAAGCAGCAGGCTGGAGAAGCGATCAAGCGTCACCACGCCGTCCTTGCCGAGGTCCTGCGCCTTTCCCAGCTGCTCGGCAAAGGCGCTCGCGCCGCGAATGTCCGCCGCACCGAGCGCCCTCTGACCGACACTTGCCTCCGCCTGAAGACAGGCAAGCGGCAGCTTGCCGGCATTGGTGAGGATCTCTGGGCGGACTTCGCCACTTGCCAACCCGCTTGCCGCCCCGCTGAGCGACGAAAGCGCCGAGAAGGAATGCCCCGTGCCAAGCCGATTGGTGGAATCGGACGGGATGGAAAGCGTCGCGCCTGGCACGGCAGGATCTGCCTCGAACCGAAATCGGCCACGCTCGTCCAGCGCAAAGGTGCCGAACTGGCCAAGCGGGCTGGCGTTCAGCTCCGTCAGCACATCGCCGAAGGTCGAGCCGCCCGATCCGGTCAGCGTGTGCCGGGTCAGCACCCGGCCAGTGGAGTCGCGCAGCACGATCTCCGCCGTCTCGCCGGGGCCGAAGCCATGTGGATCTTCAGCGACGAAGCCGGAAGGGCCAAGTGTGTTGCCTTCGCTCCGGACAAGGTCGTTGAGGCCGAAATATTGCGAGAAGCCCAGCCCGCCGCGCGACGACGGCGCGTTGGCATCCTGCGCCACCACGATGCCGGCACCGGTGGCGTTCGCCCGGATCGACAGAATACCGTCCACGAAGCTTGCTGTGCCATTCCCGCCCAGTCCGGCATTGATGGCGGCAACCGCATCGTCCACGCTCGCACCGGCCCCAAGCGCACCGAAATCGATCCGCGTGTTGGCTAGCAGTGTGCCATCGGCGCTGGCGACGGCAAAGATTGCAGCGCCTGTGAAACCCACCCGGTCACTGCCAACAAGGGCAGTGGAACGCCCGTCGAGCCGCGCGGGCGGCGGCACGGTGGTGCCGGCGTTCGATACCGCGTTCAGTGTTTCTGCCATGCCGGCAAACAGCGCCCCGAGCTTTTCGGAAAACTCGGGCAGCGCCCGATCGCGCATGTCGAGAAGACCGCCAAGCTTCCCGCCAACCGCGGGAGAATCAATCTTTTCGCCGGTAGAGGCGCCTGGCTGGGCGGAGGCATCGGCGAAGCGCACATCGATCACCGGATAGACCGGCTGCGAAACGCCATCGCCGGCAATCGGATAGGAAAGCTGCCGGAGCCTCTTGTCCAGCAGCACGGTGCCCGATGCGGTTTCCAGCGTCATCTGGCCGTCGGGCTGCTGCCGAACGGTCAAATTCATCAGGGCGCTGAGCTCCTCCAGCGCGGTCATCCGCTGGTCCTCGACGCCCGCAGCGCTGCGCCCCGTGCCGGACAGGCGCGCGACGCTCTCGTTCAGGTCGTGAACCTGTTTGAGAAGCCCGTTGATCCGGTCGATGGAATAGCCGACCTCCGCCTCTACGTCACCGCGCAGGCTGCCGACGTCCTTGTCGAGCTGCTGCAGGGTGGTGATCGCGTCCTCCACGTTGGAGGTGAACACCGCTGCGCTTTCCACCGACCCGGGCGCCGCCGTCATCGCGATCGCCGATGACGCAATCGCGTCGAGCCGCGCGGGGAGGCCCGACGCCTCGCCAGGTGCGCCAGCAGGGATTGCAGCCGATCAAGATAGCTTGCGCTCACGTCTGCCCGGCCCATGTCGCCGGCGCGGCGATACACGGTGCTTTCCAGGAAACGGTCGGCGACCCGGCTCGGTTCGCCCGCGATCACGCCATTGACACTGCCCGCCGTCACGCCGGTGGAGATTTCCACGCGTTGGCGGGCATAGCCAGGCGTGCTCACATTGGCGACGTTGTTGGATACGGTCCGCAATGCGGCCTGGGACACGCCCAGCCCCGATAAAGCCGATCCAAGTATTTCGCTTAGTGACACGCCCGACTACCTCCGCCCAACCAGGATGATCAACGCTTCAGGTTGCTGACTTCCTGCAGCATGTCGTCCACCGTGGTGATGATCTTGGAAGACGCGCTATAGGCACGCTGGAACCGGATCATGTTGGTGAACTCGGCTGCGAGGTCGACGTTGGATGCTTCCAGCGCCCCCGCCGAGATGCTGCCCGACCCGAAGGTGCCCGGCGGGTTGATCGCGAAATTGCCCGACGCGTCGGATACGGCATAGCCGTTGCCCGGCAGACGGGTCAGCCCGTCCGGGTTCGGGAAGGTGGCAAGCGGCAACTGAAACACCGCGCGCGCCGTGCCATCTTCGAAGATCGCGCTGACCTTGCCGGACGACGAAATGTCGATCGACGAGATGTTGCCGAGCAGCCCGCCGTCCACGGCGGACGTGATCAGCGCGGACTCGCTGCCGAACTGGGTCAGCCCGTCCAGGCCGCCGTCGGCGCCGAGCTCCAGCGAGATCGGCACCGATCCGGCGCTATTGGTCCAGCCCGGCGTGATCTGGTCGAAGAGCGCTGGCGTCGATCCGGCGCGATCCAGGCTGCCGTCGGCGTTGAAGCGGATGGTACCGCTGGCCAGAAGGCCGCCAGCAGCCGTCACATCGGCCGCCGGATCCGAGTAGACTTCCGCCTGCCATTCGTTCGGACCGCTCTTGATGAAGCCCAGCGTCACCCGGTGCGGTCCCCCCTGTGCATCGAAAATGTCGACCGAACGGGAGAAGTGCGGGGTGACTGCGCCCGATGCAATGTCCCCAGTCGCATAGCCACCGGCATGAACCTCCTGCGTGGAAGCCAGGTTGGCGCGCATCTGGATCTTGGTCGTCGGCGCGGCGGTGCCGGTCAGCTCGCTCAGGCGAACTGGCTCCAGCGCGTTCAGATTACCGGTGTTGGTGTAATTGCCCGTAGCATCCAGGCGCCAGCCCTGCAGGTAATAGCCGCTCGTGTTGCGCAGAAAGCCGGCGTCATCCGGCTTGAACGATCCCGCGCGCGTGAAGGCGGTCTCGCTGTTCGCGCCGGGGCCGCTGCGGGTCACGAAAAAGCCGCCGCCTTCGATCGCCAGGTCGGTGTTGCTGCTTGATGCCTGCAAAAGCCCCTGCTTCGAGATCAGCGACTGGGGCGCCGCGGCAACGCCGCCCGCCGAGTAATTGCTGCGCGCGTTGCCGTCGGTCACCAGCGTGCGGAACTGGGTTTCGACGCCCTTGTAGCCGATCGTGTTGATGTTGGTGATGTTGTCGGCAACGCCAGCCATCGCACTGGCTTCGGCGCTCAGACCGGAAACGCCCGAATAAAGAGCGGAATAAAGGCTCAACTTCAATCTCCCGCAGGAATGGCATCGGCTTCCCGGATGCCTGCTCCTGCCATCATAGGATGATGTTGCGCGGTCCGGCCTCGGCTCCGGAGAAATACTGCAGCCGGCAATTTTTGCCGGGCTAGGTGCCCGCCGTCAGGCTTGCCTTTCTATAATTCTGGCACAGCCGGAAAGGATTGCTCAATGTCGCTGAAGATCACGCTGCGGGATGGCGAGAAGCTTGTCATCAATGGTGCAGTCGTGCGCTCTGTTGGTCGCACCGAGGTGCACGTGGAAAATCACGTGGCGATCTTGCGCGGTCGTGAGGTGATGAGCCCGGATGAGGCGACCACCCCGGCGCGCAAGCTCTATTTCGCTTGCATGATGGCCTATATCCAGCCGGAACAGATCGACCTGTACCGGGATCAGATCCTTGCTCTGCTGAGTGATCTGCTCGAAGCGCCGGAGGCCAAGGCGGCCTGCGCCAGCTTCGCGCGCAAGGTGGCGATGTCCGATTTCTATCGTGCGCTGGAGGAGTGCCGCGGCCTGCTCAGCTACGAAGCCACCGCACTTTCCCGCGATCCGCTGGCCGCCTGAGGGTCCGACGTGCAGACGCTCGCCTCCGCCGCCCGTGCGATCCGCGATCTGCCGCTTGAGCGGCGATATGGCCGCGTCGTTGCGGCACGCGGCGCGCTGATCGAGGTGGAAGGGCTGCGCGGGGCGGCGCAGATCGGATCCCGCGTGGCGATTTCCACGCCCGCCGGGCTGATCGACACCGAAGTGACCGGCCTAGATCACGCGCTTGCCCAATGCTTGCCGTTCAGCGATCCCCAGGGCGTCGCTTCCGGGGCCCGCGCTGAGCTTGCCGCAGGCCAGTTCGCCATTCGCCCGAGCGCTGGATGGCTCGGCCGCATGGTGGATGGTCTGGGCCAACCCCTAGACGGCAAGGGGCCGCTGGCGCCAGGCGCCGACCCGCGCCCGATCAAGGCCGCCCCTCCCCCTGCGGCAAGCCGCGCTCGAGTCGGCGAGCGGATCGAAACAGGCGTGCGCGCCCTTGACGTGTTCGTGCCGCTCTGTCGCGGACAACGGCTCGGCCTGTTCGCCGGCTCCGGCGTCGGCAAGTCAGTTCTCCTGTCGATGCTGGCGCGCTGGACGGCCTGCGACGTGGCCGTGATCGGCCTGATCGGCGAACGCGGACGCGAGGTTCAGGAATTCGTCGAGGACGATCTCGGCGCGGAGGGGCTCGCGCGCAGCGTGGTCGTGGTCGCCACCTCGGACGAGCCGGCGCTGATGCGTCGCCAGGCCGCCTGGACGACGCTGGCGATCGCCGAACATTTCCGGGATCAGGGCCTGAATGTCTTGTGCCTGATGGACTCCGTGACCCGCTTTGCCATGGCGCAACGTGAGATCGGCCTCGCCAGCGGCGAGCCGCCGGCAGCAAAGGGCTATACGCCGACCGTCTTCGCCGAACTGCCGCGCTTGCTGGAGCGGGCCGGTCCTGGCCTGCCGGGGCAAGGCTCCATCACTGGACTGTTCACCGTGCTGGTGGACGGTGATGACCATAACGAGCCCGTTGCCGATGCGGTGCGCGGCATCCTGGATGGCCATGTGGTGATCACCCGGCGCATCGCGGAACGCGGCCGCTATCCCGCAATCGATCTGTTGAAGTCGGTCTCGCGTACGCTGCCGCATTGCCAGACGGAGGCGGAGAACGCTGTTCGCCTCGGCGCCCGGCGTATCCTGTCTACTTATGCCGACGTGGAGGAACTGTTCCGCCTAGGCGCGTACAAGGCCGGATCCAATCCGGAAGTGGATGATGCGATCCGCCTCGCGCCCGAGATCGAGGCGCTGCTGAAACAGGGCAAGCAGGATCGGGGCGAATGCGCGGCGTCCTTCGCGGCGCTCGCCGAGATGATGAAGCCAGGTGAATGAAGACCCCCTATGACCCCGCCCTTCGCGTCTTGCAGCGCGAAATGGATGACATGCGCGCTTCGATCGGCGTCGCGGCCGATCAGCTTGCCCATCTCGAGCGGCACCGCGCGGCGATCACGGCGTCGATTGGAAGCGAGCAGATGCTGGCATCCAGCGACTGGTCGATGCCCGCGACCGCCTATTTCAGCCGCGCCCGGGCGGAGCGAAAGCGCCTCGCGCATGATGCCGCCGCGGCCAGCACCCGGCTGGCCGCGCTGCGGGACAAGGCCGTCGAAAGCTATGGCTCGCTGCGTGCCGTCGAAACGGCGGCGGATGACTATCGCGAGAATGCGACCCGCGCCCTCGCCAACGCCGATCAGGCACGCATCGACGATTTCGCGTCGGCTCGGATCGCACGGCAGCTTCGCCACGCGCGCCGCCCGCCCCTTTCTTCATCCGCTGGAGACGCGGCATGATCTCTCAACTTGATCTGCGGCAGATGTCCGCCCCGCAGAAGGCTGAGCTGATCTACGGCGAAGCGCGGTCCGCCATCTCCGACCGTCTGTGGCGCGCCGCGCTGGGCGACACCGATCGGCCGGCTCTGGGCGGCGAAACCAAGGCGCCGACCAGCCTGGGGCTCGACTCCCTGCTCGCGATGTTCGAGGGGAAGCCCGCCTCCGCGCCCAGCGCGACCGGCTTCACCTTCCGAAACAAGGTCCTGGAGTCCCCTCGCACCGATCTTCTGGCAACGGAAAAGGGCCCGGAGATCTGCTCCGCCGGCCTTGGCGCAAACGCCCGGCACCTCCCGGCGCTGCAACGCGCGGCGGCTCGCACCGGATTGCCCGCGACTGCCCTGGCGGCGATCGTCAATGCCGAAGCGGGCAAGGGCCGGGACGGCGCCTGGCAATGCTATTCCCGCAATCCGCGCTCCAGCGCCGCCGGTCTGGGTCAGTTCCTGAGCGGCACCTGGGAGCATATGGCGGAAAGCAAGGGAACCTGGCTGAACGACGTCGCGCGCGCGCGAGGCTGGCTGAACGACCGCGGCCAGGTGATGGCCGGCTGCCGCTCCCAGCTCCTGTCGCTCCGCTACGACGCCGAAGCGTCCATCAACTCCATCGCAGACTATGCGCGCAAAAACCTGGACGGTCTGCGCCGTGCTGGTGTGGCGACCGGCGGCAACGCCAAGGACATCGCCAAGGCCGCCTATATGGGTCATCACCTCGGCCTTGGCGATGCTATCAAGTTCATGAAGGACGGGCTCAACCCGGGTCGCGCGGCGACGCTCCTCAACGCTCAGATCGGACGTGGCAAGGCAGGGCAGCAGATCGCCGCTGCCGGCTGCGCCACCGCCGCACATCGCCAGTGGCTGCTGGCCTATGTGGATCGCAACGTGCGGCCTGATCGCTTCGCCGCGTGATTCCCCACCCTGGCGCAATTGGCGTGGGCATCGAACGGGCTACGTAGAAATACAATACTGACTTTCGAAGCAGTCCCTGAACTCCGCGTCTTAAATTGTGCTACAACTATTCTAGAGCAATCGGACGCATCTTCTTCTCACGTTCGAAACGGGCAGTTATAAGTATATCTCCTTAGCTCATAATGTTTTATACCTACGTCGAAGGTTTATCGGCGTTAACACCTTTGGCGGCAAAAGCACTCCCACAACGGAGCGACGGCACGGGCCGGGGCGCTCACCAAGGGAAGATGCTTACGATGTCCAAGATCACGATCGCGCTGGAAGCTGCCGTCGCCACCGTTATCGCGAACTCGCCCAAGGATGTTCGCCCCACCGCGCGTCAGCGGGCAAATGTCGACCGCGCCTTCGCCGACATTCTGAAGCTGATCGCGCCGCGCATCCGCCACTTTATCCGCCAATATGGCCTCGTGGCACATTGGGACGACGCGGAGCAGTGCTGCGCCATCGCGGTGCATCGCGCCATTGAAGCTTATGATCCCGCCAAGGCGCAGTTCACCACTTTCGTGAACTGGCAGCTGCGCGGTGAGCTGCAGAGCCTGCGTTTCCGCCTGATGATCGACCAGCGTCCCTCGGCGAAGAAGGTGGAGGCAACCACTGTCTCGCTGCACGCCCTTTCGATTGGTGCGGAGGGCGAAGAGGCCTCGCTGGAAAGCATGATCGAGGATGAAAACGCGCTGTCGCTCACCGAGAGCGCTGCATCGGATCATCTGGCCGGCGATCTGCGCTCGGCTCTGATCGGCCGCTATGTCGATCATCTCCGTCAGGTCGGCATGGATCAGCTCAAGCGCGCCGCCCGCGCGAAGCGTCCTGCGGCGGTTGCCCACGATCCTTCCCGTCCGCGTTTCAAGGCGAAGAACGACGGCGTCGATCCCGCCGACATCGCGGAGATGGAAGCTAAGCTCGCCGAACACGTGCACCTCGTCGAGCGCCGCATCTTCGACGACACGTGTCTCGATGATCTCGAGCAGGAGTTCGGCATCGCCAAGGAGCGTCTCCGGCAGACGGCGAAGCGTGCCGCCAAGACGATCGCGGATCTTGCCGCGGCCGAGCCGCACTTTGCATCCGACCTTGGCCGCAAGCTTCCGCAGCGCCGCCGCACCACGCGCGTCCCGGCGCAGCCGACCGTCACCATCGTCCCCGACGCGCATGCCGCGCACAACCAGTTGACCACTGTCGTGGCGATCACGCCGGAGACGATGGAAAACGTCGGCGACGGAATCGAAGCCGGCCTGGTGCAGGCGTGCCCGGCCCTGATCAGCGAAACGCTCAACTGAGCGCGCGCTGATCGGCGCCCGTGAGCCGAGACCCAACCTTCAACCACGGCCGCGACGCGCGGCGCAGCGGTTGACCGCTCACATCGCAAAGTGGATTTCCGTCGCTCCCTTCATGGGTGCGGCTATGTGCTGGCGATGACGTGGATAGGGCTAGCAATGGGCGCAGCGTTGCTGTGGAGCGCTGTATTCAGCTTCCCCTATTTGCAACGTCAGTTTGGCGGCACTGTTCGGGGCAATGCGATCGCGGGCCTTGTCACATGGCTCGCGACCATGGCGCTGCTCATCCTCATGTCCTTTGCGGAGCAATGAGGCGTTCCAAGCGGTTCTGAAGCCAGCAGTAGAGACGCGGGACGGCTGGCCAGAACGGCTGGCCAGGTCTGCTATTCCGGCTTTCCCGCAAAGCCTCGCGAGCTCATGGCGCGGGCATGATCCCGGGCGTAACGCTCCAATCCCCCCACAATGAACCGAGCTTCAGCGCCACACCCTCCGGCGAGACGCGGGCCGGCTGCCCCCCGCGCCGCAGAGCTCCCGTCGCGAGCGACGGTGCCTGCCTTGTGTCGTATCGACCATCTCGCAAACCGCTGCCCGATTACGCATCGGCCGACCGCGCCGGGCTTCGTCTCTGTCGGCACTGGCATCAGCCATTGCAACGGAAAAGCGGCCTCACGGCGATATGTCCCTTGCGAACGACGCGCCCTGGATTACGCGTCCACTAAGGGCACGATCCGACCCGCTTGATCTCACGTTTAGAAGGTCCGGGCTCCACATAGACAGCCGCGCCTGCACCTCCACCGCACAACCGCAGTCAGCGCATGGCGCTCCGCGGCGACTGCGACCCCGTCATTGGTCGAGTGAGTGACCTGGCCGGCGCACCGCGACGCGCCAGCGCCATGCTCAGCGCGGCCGCCCCCTTCGGGGTCATGCTGGCGAGGATCATCGCGGTCGAGCGCTCGCGCATCTTCTGCGCGACCTTCATCTGGACGTCCATTTCAAGCTGCTCAAACACGATCGCCGCCTTGGCGGGCTTCATCGCCTGGTAAATGCGGGCGAGTTCCTCGAACTGGTCGGCCTCACTTGCGCCCTTCGCCTCCGCCGGCGCAGCGGCAGCCGCACTTTTGGCCTGCTCACGCTGCGCCAGATCGGCCTTGATCCGTTCCTCGGTGGCGCGCGCCGCTTTTTCCCTCAGGTCCAGCGTACGCGCGCGTCGCGCCGCATCCTGATCGCGCCGGCCCATATCCTGGGTGATGGCGGATCCAAGCCGTGTCTTTGGCGCCGTCACCTCAGACGCGATGCTCACGCCCTGCGCGAATGTCGAGAAAGATGCGGCTGCCGCTGTCATCATCAGCATCGATGGCTTACCGATCACGCCGCCACCTCGGCCTGCTCACGCGTGGCATTGGCCGCACCCGCTGCTTCGACCAGCCGTTCGGCAGAGGCGTTGGCGATCCCGATCATCACGCTCAGCTCCTCGGCAATCTCCTTGCCGTTCGCCAGTGCCCGCCCGCTTGCCGCACAATCGTGCAGCGTTTCGCGAAGCTCGGACAGGACGACACGCGCCTGGGCCGTGGACTTGTCCAGCGCGCTGACGACTTCGGTCAGCGCGCCTTCCTTCACCGCCCGCAAGCTGCGCATCATGCGCACGCTTTGCACCAGCACGGCCGAGCAGAAGATCATGGTGGCAACGCTGGTCAGAATCTGAAAGCTCATTTCCGAAAACCCTTGGCTATGTCCGTCACCAGTCGGATTGCGACATTGTTGCACCGCTGCCCGACATGGGCGCGGGCGAGCGGAATGCCGCCGCATTGAAGTTCAAGCGGTTCACCCGGGGCCTTGTGGAGCGCGATCGTCTGGCCGATCTTCAGGCCGCGCACCCCGGCCAGCTCCATTATGGTTTCGCCAAGGACCACGTCGATCTGCAGCTCGGTCTGCCGCATCGCGGATGCCATGTGCGCTTCCCAGATGTTGTCGCGGCCCAGCTTCTCGCCCATGAAACGTTGGCCCAGCTTGTGCCGCACCGGTTCGATCGTCGCATAGGGCAGCAGCACGCTGAAGCGGCCCCCGCGCCCTTCCATGTCGACGCGGAAGGTCGCCACGGTGCAGATGTTGGTTGGCCCGGCGATTGCCGCGAAGCGCGGGCTGGTTTCGATCCGCTCCAGCTTCATGGTGTTCGGCGTGATCGGCTGCATCGATGCGCTCATGTCCGACAGCGCGAGCTGCAGCATGCGCGACACCAGATTGGTCTCGATGGTGGTGAAGCCCCGTCCATCGATCACCGGCGAAGCGCCGCCCTGACGGCCGCCCAGCAACGCATCCACCACCGCATAGATCAGGCCGGAATCGACCGTGATCAGGCCGTAATTCTCCCATTCCTCCACGCGGAAGACCCCGATCATCGCGGGCAGCGCCACGCGATTCATGAAGTCGCCGAAGCGGATCGACGTGATCTCATCGATGCTCACATCGATCGCATCCGTCGTCAGGCTCCGCATGGAGGTGGCGAAGCTGCGGATCATGCGATCATAAACGACTTCCAGCATCGGCAGCCGTTCGTGGCTGATGATATTGGACTCGATCACCGCCTTCAGCCCGCTTTTTGGCGCGACCGGCTGCCCCACGTCACCGAAGAGTGCATCGATGCCGGCCTGATCGAAGGCCAGGTCGCCCTCTGGCGCCAGCACGGGCGGCTCGGGCAGATCGAAGTCGTCCAGCTCCTGGAATTCCCCGCTCATTGCTGGATCAGATCCTGGATCAGGACGTCCTTCACCTGCCCCCGCCCCAGCACGTCGCCAGCGCGGACCAGCATCTCTTCCTTGATGCGATATACGGCGGCTGACCCTGCCAGATCCTCTGGTCTTAGTTCCCGCAGGAAAGGCTGATAGGCATCCAGGATCAGCGGCAGCTTGATCTTGATGCCTTCCGCCTTGTCGGCGCTGGCAGGCACCAGCATGAAATGAAGCTTGATGAAGCGGGCCGCACCATCGGCGCTGCGCAGGTTCACCACCATTGGTGGCACGTCGACGAACTCGGCTTCGGCGCTTTCGCTCTCGCCGTCGCCTGCCTCAGCGTGATCGGCAGCGGCGGCTTGCTCGCCATGCCCCTCCGCCTGCGCGCTGCCACCCATCACGGCGTAAGCGCCGCCACCACCGCCGAGCAAAAGAAACGCGCCAGCCGCAGCAATGATGATCTTCTTCTTGCCGAACCTGCCGGACGTTTCCGACGCAACAACAGTCGCCTCTTCCTTGGCTTTTATCGACACGTGCTGATCCTCGTGATTTCCGCGCCGTCCGAGCCCGGCCAGCGATTTCCCTTCTATTATAGGACGGTGGCCCGGCAATTTTTGCCGAGCGGCAGGATCATGCAGCTTTTTTCAAAGGGCGAGAGATGGATATCTCCTCCTATGTTTTGTTGAGCCATGAGCAGGCGTTGCGACGCCGGCTGGACGTTGCGGCCAACAACATGGCGAACATGAGCACGGTGGGCTTCAAGCGCGAACAGCCGGTGTTCCGCGAATATGTCGAGCCAACCGGCGACACGGATGTAAAGGCCGCACGGAACACCAGCTTCGTGCTCGATTTCGGTGCCATTCACGACACCGCCGCAGGCAGCTTTCAGCCTACGGGCAACCCGCTGGACCTGATGATCGATGGCCCAGGCTATCTGGCGGTCGAAACGCCGGAGGGAGACACCGCTTATACCCGCGCCGGGTTCGTCAAGGTGCTGGAAAGCGGCGATCTCGCGACTGCCGGGGGGCAGCGCATTCTTGGCGAAGGCGGCAACCCGATCAACATTCCGCCCGAGATGCAAGGCCGGCTCACGCATGGCGCCGATGGCAGCGTGATCGGCCCGGATGGTCCGCTGGGGCGCATCGCCGTGACAGTCTTCGAGGACGAGCGGGCGCTGAGCCCGCGCGGCGACGGCATGATGACCGGTGATGGCGCACGTGAGCTGCCTGCGGCCGAAACGAAGCTGAAGACGGGCGGGGTCGAGGGCTCCAATGTCCAGGCCATCGTGGAGACCACGTCGATGGTCGAGATCCTGCGCGCCTACCAGACCAGCATGCGCATGTCCGAGGCACTCAACGACATGCGCAAGACTGCCATCGACAAGCTCGGCCGCGCCAGCTGATCCCTAACATTCAACCGAAAGAACCACCATGCGATCTCTCTCGACTGCCGGCACGGGCATGCTCGCGCAGCAGACCAACGTCGACGTCATTTCCCACAACATCGCCAACATGAACACGACCGCGTACAAGCGTCAGCGCGCCGAGTTCCAGGACCTGCTATACCAGAATGTCTCGCGTCCCGGCGCGGCCACCGGCGGCGAAACAAAGGTACCGACCGGCATTCAGATCGGCGCCGGCGTGAAGACCGGCGGCATTTATCGGATCAGCGAGCAGGGCGCCCTTCAGCAGACCGACAATCGCTACGACGTTGCGGTGCAGGGCCGTGGATATTTTCAGGTCACGATGCCCAGTGGAGAGACCGCTTATACGCGCGACGGCTCCTTTCAGCTGTCGGACCAGGGCGAGCTCGTCACGGCGGATGGCTATCCGGTGCAGCCGGGCATCACCGTTCCGCAGGAAGCGGTGGATGTCGTCATTTCGAAGACCGGCGAGGTTCAGGTTAAGGTCGCCGGCTCGCCGGAGATGCAGACTGTGGGGCAGCTTCAGCTCGCGACATTCGTCAATGAAGCCGGGCTGGAGGCGCAGGGCGGCAATCTGTTCCTCGAGACGGCGGCATCGGGACAGGCGACCATCGCCAACCCTGGGGAGCCAGGCCTTGGCATGCTGACCCAGGGCTTCATCGAGGCGTCGAACGTCAATCCTGTGTCGGAGATCACCGCGCTGATCACCGCGCAGCGCGCCTATGAAATGAACAGCCGCGTCGTGAAGACGGCCGATGAGATGCTGGCGACCACCAGCCAGCTGCGATGAACGTCGCGCGCGCGCTGCTCGGCGCGATCGGGCTAGGTGGCCTCTGGATCGCCGCCGCCGCCCCGCTGGCCGCGGCCGAAGCCATCGACGTGCCGGTGCTCGCCCGCGCCATCACCCGCGGCGAGCTGCTGGACGCGACTGACTTCTCCTCCGAGCCGCGCCCCATGGTGCAGGCACGCGGCGCCATCGCCGTCCGCGATGCGCAAGGGAAGGAAGCGCTGCGCAACCTTCCTGCCGGCACGGTGGTGAAGGCGACGGACATCGCCTCGCCCCGCTTGGTGAAGCGCGGCGAGCCGGTCGTGATTGCCGTTCGCCAGGGCGCGCTCGTCATCACCACGCAGGGCAAGGCGCTGTCTAGCGGCGGTGCTGGCGATCTCGTTCGCGTCGTCGCCCTTTCCACCAGCCGTACGCTCGACGCAATCGTCGAGAAGAGCGGCACCGTGCGCGTCGTCGCACCCTGATCGTCTGGAGATTCCAAGATGAAGACCAACGTCCTGCTGTTGCTGGCTGCTGCCAGCACGCTTTCGGGCTGCGGTGCAGCCGGTCGCCTCGCCAATGTCGGCCGCGCACCCAAGTTCACCGCAGCCGAACCGATGACTGCGCCCTATCTGGAACGGTCCATCGGCACGCGCACGGCTCCCGACCGTAGCATCGGCGCGTCTGCCCCGGCGATGGTTGCGGCAGCCCCGCCGGCGCAGAGCGCATCACTGTTTCGCACGGGAGCCGGCGCCTTCTTCCGAGACCAGCGCGCGGCGCGCGTGGGAGACATCCTGACAATCCGCGTGAACATCGCTGACAAGGCGGACATCGGCAACAACACCTCGCGCTCGCGGACCGGATCGGAAAACAGCGGCGTCGCCGCCCTGCTTGGGGTCGAGAACCTGATCACCAAGGTTCTTCCCGGCGACAATGATCCTTCCAGCCTCGTCAAGTCGAACTCGACCTCGCAGAACAGCGGCAGCGGGACGAGCAGCCGTAGCGAGACGATCAACATGACGCTCGCCGCCGTCGTCACGGATGTGCTGCCGAACGGTAACCTCATGGTACGCGGCCGCCAGGAGGTGCGGGTGAACTTCGAGATGCGCGAGCTGATCGTGAGTGGCGTCGTCCGGCCGGAGGATATCGCTCGTGACAATAGTATTCGCCACTCCCAGATCGCCGAAGCACGCATCAGCTATGGTGGTCGCGGGCAGTTGACCGATGCGCAACAGGCACGTTGGGGCCAGCAGATCTACGACGCGCTGTTCCCGTTCTAAGCGACCAACATCCGTCAAATAGAGGCCGTCGCTCTCGTCAGGAGAGCGGCGGCCTTTCTCTTTGCGGACCGCACGCAGAAAATACCAGCCTGCCTCCTTCGACACGAAAAAAGATGCGGAAGTGCGTCCGCGGTGCCGAATTCCGTTCCAGAATAGAGGGCGAGCCGCGCTGTTGCGGCAAGTCGGGGGCCAGCGATCTGGCCCGGGCTGCAGAAGCGGCCGCTACTTCCAGAAGGAATTTCTCATGGGTATGTCCGTTAACACCAACGTCGGCGCGATGGCGGCTCTTCAGAGCCTGTCCGAAACCAACCGCGGCCTGGCGACCACGCAGAGCCGGATCAACACCGGCCTCGATGTCGCCTCCGCCAAGGACGATTCGGCCAAGTACACCATCGCGCAGAAGCTGCGTGGCGACATGGGCGAGTTGAAGGCCGTCGGCTCGTCGCTCAGCCGTGCCAAGAGCACGACTGACGTGGCGGTCGCTGGTGCCGAGCAGGTCTCCGACCTTCTCAACCAGATGAAGGCGAAGGCGAAGGAAGCGTCGGATACTGGCATTGATGCCAATAGCCGTACGGCGATCGCGAAGGACCTGACTGCGCTCAAGGAGCAGGTCAACACGATCATCGACTCCTCCGGCTTCAACGGCACGAACCTGCTGAAGACCGACACCGGCACCACCGGCAAGGTCTCGGCGCTGCAGTCGATGGGCTCGACCTCGACGACCGGCACTCTTGAAGTGGCCAATCAGGATTTCACCACGAAGTCCACCACTGCTCTGGGTGCCGCCGGTGCGGCCATCACGCTGGCGGACGGCGCTGCCGCCGACACGCTGAAGGGTCTCATCGACACCTTTGCCAGCGAAGTGAGCACGAGCCTCAGCTCGCTGGGTTCGGCTTCGCGCAAGATCGACGGTCAGATGCAGTTCAACAGCAAGCTGTCCGACGTCATCGAGGCAGGCGTTGGCAACCTTGTCGACGCCGACCTGGCCAAGGAGTCCGCGAAGCTCCAGGCGCTGCAGGTGAAGCAGCAGCTGGGCGTTCAGGCCCTGTCGATTGCGAATCAGGCGCCGCAGTCGATCACGTCGCTGTTCCGTTAAGGGCAGCGGCCTCGCCTACTTCCTTGGGCGGGATCGACGACGAAAGCCGGGGTGGGTGTCCTGCCCCGGCTTTTTCGTCGGTATTTTTGCTCCGATCCGGAGCCAAACTCTGGCTGCCCATGGTGGCTGCGAACAGCAATTCCATATCGTCGTCAGGCTCGGAGAAGCATGGTGGGTGCAAGGGTAAGAGACATCATCGACGGGCTCGGTTCACGCGTCCGGATCGGCGTGGAGCGGAACGCTTTCGGCGGGCTCGTCACCTTGGAACGAGCCGATCGACGGGGTCGGCCGCGCGTCGTGCTGGACGCCTATGGGGCGGAGATCCTGTCCGCCTACATCATGTCCGCGCGGCTAAGCGGTGATCGCGAGCTGGCGGAGGAGGTCGTGACAGGCGCTTACCCTGTTCGCGTTCAGCTCGATCACCAGCCCGCACCATCGCTCCGGCTCACCGACGCGGCGGAGGAGCGGTTCGAAATACCAGCACCTCTATGGGATCGGCTATATGCCGAATTGAACATTGCGGTCGCTCACGCCCGTGAATTTGATCGTCGCGGCGCTGTCCGCCTGCACTGAATGAAATAAGCTCTACCAACGTATAGTCAGTGATTTGTCGTAGTTTCAAATCGGTTTTGTTTACCTCGCGTAAACTTTTGATGTACTTCTACAGCCATATTATGCGCGCTGTTTTCAATGTCATATACATGATCTCACGATCACGTTCACAATTACGCCGCCCCGACTGGATTCTTGAAAAACATGGCCTGTTTCAGATGAAAGCGCTGGCATGACAGTCGCCGGCACTTTCATACAGGATGGTTCCGCATCGGCCACTTACCGCAGCTATCTGACCGCGATGGTCTGCATTGGAGTGACGGTCGCACTCGCGAGTGTTCCTTTGCTCGGATGGATGCTGAACCATCCTTCTCTGACGCGCTTCATCGTCGATGCCCGGCCGACATGGCCGCTGACCAGCGTCGGCTATATCGCGCTTTCGTTTGGCCTGCTCGCAACGATCAGGGGCAGTCACCGGCTCGCCTTTGCATTGGCCAGCGTTCCGGCTGCCCTTGGCCTCTTTGCGTTGGCCGAACATCTGCTGGACGTTCAGTCCGGCTTTGATCTTCTTCTCCTCCGCGATCAGCTTCTCCGTTCCGGAATACCGAACGCCGGCCGCCCCGGCCACCACGCCGCGATTACCTTTCTTCTTCTTTCCGCAAGCATCGCTCTGGCGAATGTTCGCGGAAAGAAGAGCGGCCGGGTCATGAGCGTGATCGCTTCGCTGACCCTTGCCTATGGCGCGCTTTCAGCCTCCCTCAACGTGCAGGGCATTCGCGCGATCGACCCTGGATCGACCCCGCTCATCGGATCGCTTCCTGCGGCGCTGAGCACGGCGGCCATGTCGATCGGGCTGCTGGCCTGGAAAGCGGAGTCCGGCTGGGCTGATCTGATGAACAGCGAGGGGGCCGAGTGGCGGATCCTGCGGCACGCCTTTCCGGTCATCCTCACCGCCCCCATTCTCTTCTCGACGCTGGAATATTGGGTTGCGCGATCGGGCGCGATGCCGGGCCTGCCCGCCACCTTCCTCGTCGCCGGGCTCAACATGCTGGTCGTCGGCGGCCTTCTGTTCTGGTCCTCCACCATGCTGGTTCGCGGCCGTGCCGCGTTTCTGGAGATGAGCTACGCGCTGGACACGGTGGCGGTGATCCTCACCGATCTGGAAGGCCGCATCCTGCATTGGTCCCGGGGATGCCAGGATCTCTACGGCTGGACTGCGGAAGAGGCGATCGGACGAAGCAAGCACAGCCTGCTCCGCTCCGTTTCGCTGGATCCCGCGGTCGCCGCGCCACTCGCCAATGCCGAACTGGTCGAGTTCACCCGCGACGGACGCACACTGCGCGTGCTTCAGCAAGTGTGCCGGCTGGACCGGCACGGCAAGGATCCGGTGCTGGTCATGTCGATGGTCGACATCACCGAGCGGACATTGTTTGAGGATGCGCTGCGGGAAAGCGAGGCGCGGCTGGCCATGGCGCTGGAAACGCATGGCATCGCGATTTTCGACTATGACGTGAAAAGCGGCGCGATCGACTGGTCGGCCGGGGCAGAGCATCGGCTGGGGCTGCAGCCGGGCGATCTGCGGGACTACCGTCGCTGGCAGCGGCTCATCCATCCTGACGATATCCTCAGGATCAACGAACAGTTGGAGGAGGTTGCCCGTACGCGGGCGCCACGGTTCGCATTCCGGTTTCGCCTGACGCAAGGCAGCGGCAGGCTTATGACGGTGGAAGGCTCTGCCCTCGCTTCCTATGATGAGGATGGCGAGTTGATCCGCATCACCGGCGTCAACGTGGATGTGACCGACCGTAACGAGCGCGAGGCGCGGCTGCAGGCCCGCGAGGCACAGCTTCTCTCCATTCTCGAAACGGTGCCGGATGCCATGGTCGTTATCAACGAATCCGGCCAGATCCTGTCGTTCAGCCGGACGGCGGAGCAGCTGTTCAGCTATACCGCGCAGGAGGTGATCGGCCGCAACGTGTCCCTCCTCACCCCGGAGGAGCATACCGGTCAGCACGACGGCTATATGGGTCGCTATCTGGCGACCGGCGAAAAGCGGGTGATCGGGCGGACGCGCCTGCTGACGGCACGGGCGGCCGATGGGCGCGAAATCCCTGTCGAGCTGCGCGTTGGCGAGGCGAACACGGCCGGTGAGCGCCTCTTCACCGGCTTCATCCGCGACATCAGCCAGCGCCTCGAACACGAGGAGCGGCTCAACACCCTCCGATCCGAACTGACCCACCTGTCCCGCCTGGGAGCGATGGGCGAGATGGCCGCGGGGCTCGCGCATGAGCTCAATCAGCCGCTGGCCGCCTCCGTGAACTTCGTAGCGACGGCTTCGCTGCTGCTGAAGGAGGGCGCCGAGCCGCAATCGGTTGAGGAAATGCTGGAGCTTGCCCGAAGCCAGGCGCTTCGCGCTGGCGAGATCATTCGCCGCTTGCGCGATTTCGTCGCCCGGCATGATGCCGAGGTGCGCGCGGAGCCGGTAGAGGAAACGCTGCAGGACGCCATGGCGCTGGTGCTCGTCGGGCAGAAGCAGCTCGACGTGAACGTCCGGTACGATCTCGACCCCGCGGCCGCTCTGATGTTCGCCGACCGGGTTCAGGTGCAGCAGGTCCTGGTCAACCTCCTGCGCAACGCACTGGAAGCGATGCGCAGCGCGAATACCGAGAACATGACCATTCTCGTGCAAAGCAGGGTGGTCGACCCGGAGACGCTGGAGATCGCGGTCTGCGACAACGGGCCCGGCCTCAGCCCGGCATTCCTGGATCAGATGTACACGCCTTTCTCCTCCACCAAGGGGGAAGCCGGCATGGGCATCGGCCTGTCGATCTGCCGCCGGATCGTGGAATCGCATGGCGGCGAACTGGTCGGAGAAAACTTGCCACAGGGCGGAGCACGGTTCCGCTTCACCCTGCCGATGATCGATGAAAGGGAGCTTGAGCTTTCGTGATGCGTACCATCTACATCGTGGACGACGATGATCCCGTTCGCGCCTCGCTCCAGAGTTTGCTCTCCGTTCGCAAGAACCTTCTGATCAGGAGCTTTCGTTCAGGCGACGCCTTTCTCGAGCAGGTCGAGGAACTGGATCCCGGCGTCCTGCTGCTCGACTTCAACATGCCCGGCAGCAACGGGTTGGACGTACTGCGCGCGCTTCGTCCCTATGGCAGTCGCTTTGTCGCGATCATCCTGACAGGACAGGGCAATATCGAGATGGCCGTTCAGGCGATGAAGGCCGGCGCGATGGACTTTCTCGAAAAGCCCTATGATCCGGGCGTTCTTCTGCAGCTCGTGGAGTCCGCGTTCCTTCACCACGAACAGCAATGCGCGGTATCCGGACGCGCCGACCGAGCGGCGGCGCGCATCGCCATGCTGTCACCGCGCGAATGCGACGTCCTGAAGGGCCTGATAGAAGGTCGTTCGAACAAGGTGATCGCATTCGAACTGGATCTCAGCCCCCGTACGGTCGAGATCTATCGCGCCAATCTCATGCAAAAGCTGGAAGTGCGAAGCCTGTCCGAAGCGCTGAGAGTGGCATTCGCAGCGGGCATGTTCCCGGACCCCTGAAGCCTCATCCGCCGACCCTGATGAGCTCTTAGGGGCAGCTCGCCAGGTTCGTCATGATGTCCACCGTGGCGGTTGCTGGATTGACGAAGCGAACAGGCGGATTGCTCGCGTCGTCGAACCTGTCGCCGCCAATCACGAAGATCCGCCCCGACCAGACATAGGCGCGCAGGTTCTCGGCGTTCACCGGCTTGTCGCTCGGCAGCAAGCCTGCGTCGATGATCAATGTGGACCCTCTGTCCAGTTCGCGCCACCGCGCCAGCTCCGTGCGATCGTGTGCCGTCACCACGGTCCTGCCGGTCATGCCCAGGCGCGCGATCAGGCTCGTCCGCAGGCCGGCGTCGCCGACAAGAACTACAATGAAATCGCGGCCTGCGGCCATGGTGTTGCCGTGTTCCCGAAAGTGATGACGAGAGATGATCCTTCTTCCGGGAGTGACGCTTCCTCGCCAACTAGGGAAACATACCTACGATCAGGTACCGAGTATCAGATCGAGATCGTCGATCCGCCGACGCGTCAGAACACCACGCGACCCTCCTATAATAAGCTGACCTCTGCGTTCGGAGCCTCCCTGGCGCGGCTCTGCGATGGAGCTTCATGTGCAATGCTTGTGGGAAGCACGGATGACCAAAGTTCTGAATGACTGGCCATTGTCGAAGAAGATGTTGCTGGCCTTCGCCTTCATCGGCGCGCTGTTGATCGCGGTTGCGACGACCGGGATCGTTGCCAATCGCCAGCTCAGCGGCATTGCCACACGGCACGTCAGCCGCGGCGTTGCCGGCACGGAGGCTCTCGGCCGGCTGATGTCCGCCGTGCGCGAACATCGCATCATCGTCTTCTCTCAGTTGAACGCGACCTCTCCGGCGGAAGCCCGAAGCCTCGACGAACGATATGAGAAGAACAAGGCGGCACTTGCCGAACGTCTTGACGAATATGCGCCGCTCGCCGGCGAGTTCGCGCCGCAGCTGGCCGGGATCCGCGCGGACATCGACAAGCTCAACTCCGTCAACGATCGCATCTTCGCGCTGAAGAAGACGCAGGGCGAGGCCGCCGCGCTTCCCCTTGTCCTTGGCGAGGGGAAGAAGCGCTCACGCACGGCAATCGACGAGACAGACGCGCTGATCGAACTGCATCAGAAGCGTGCGATGAAGGCGGATGCCGACGGCGATCGCTATGCTGAGAACGCCCTGTATTTCGCGCTAGCTCTGTCGGCGCTCGCCGTGGCGGCGCTGTTCGGGATCTGGCGGATGCTGGGCAAGACCGTTGCCTCTCCATTGGCGGAGCTTTCGTCCGTGACCACCACGCTCGCCACCGGCGGCCAGGCGGATGTGCCGCACCGCTCGCGCGGCGACGAACTGGGCGAGGTCGCACGGGCCGTCGAGACATTCCGGGCGGCGGCAGTTAGCCGCGCGGAGGCGGATGCGCAGGTCGCCGCACAGCAGCAGGTCGTCACCGCGACGCTGCGCGACAGCCTGGCCGCCCTCACCGTCGGCGATCTGACCAAGCCGATCGCCACCGATTTCCCGCCGGCTTATGCGGAACTGAAGACGAACTTCAACGAGGCACTTGCTTCGCTTCGCGACCTGATCGGGTCGGTGATGGAAAGCGCGTCCTCCATCCGCGCGGGTTCGGGCGAGATTGCCCAGGCGTCGGAGGATCTGGCGCGCCGCACGGAGGGCAATGCGGCCAGCCTGGAGGAAACCTCCGCGGCGATCGCACAGATGGACGAACGGCTGCGCGCGTCGGCGGCGGCTGCGGCGACTACTGTGGAGCGTGCAGATGGCGCGATCACCACGGTATCGGGCGGCCGATCGGTCGCGGATCAGGCGGTGCAGGCCATGGGCCGGGTATCGGAAAGCGCCAAGGGCATCGACAGCGTCATCGAAGGTCTCGACAAGATTGCGTTTCAGACGCGCGTTCTGGCGATGAACGCCGCTGTGGAGGCCGGGCGCGCGGGCGATGCGGGACGTGGCTTCGCGGTCGTGGCCGATCTCGTGTCCGCGCTGGCCATGCGTGCGGAGGAGGAGGCCAAGCGCGCCCGAGACCAGCTCACCGTCACTCAAAGCGATATCGTTTGCGCCGTGGAGATGGTGCAAAAGGTCGATGGCGCGCTGGCCGATATTTCCGACGACGTCGGCCAGGTTCACGAGCTGCTCGCCACCATGGCGGCGGACAATCAGGCGCAATCCTGTGCCATTACGCAGATCTCGGCCGCGGTCGGCACCATGGATCAATCCACCCAGCAGAATGCCGCGATGGTGGAGGAGACTTCCGCTGCCGCCCGCAACCTCACCAGCGAGGTAAAGGCGCTCAGTGAACAGGCCGGTCGTTTCAAGGTCGATGATCGCGCGCGGCGCGCGATCCATGCTCAGGTTGAGGCGCTGAAGCCCAGGCCGCAGACCTCCGCCTACGCCTCCCCCGTCAAACCGCTCGCTCCCGCCGCTGTTTCGGCGCTCACCCGGCCAAGTGACGATGACTGGAACGAATTCTGATCATTAAGCTACTCGGCCGCTCAAGGCCCGCCCTTTGGGGGAGGCAAATGCCTCCCCTTTTTTTTGTCAGCCGGCCCGGTTTGATGACGTCAGCTGGCGGGGCCGCTGAGCTTCTGTCCGCCATCGTTCGGCATCGTGCCGGCGCGCGTGCGCCACGCCTCGAGCTGTGTCAGCACGTCCGCCGCGATCTGCTCCTCGGAATGACCGCTCAGATCCCGAGATCGCGATCCCGGACCCGTGTCGGCATGCATCGCCCAGGTCATGCTCCGCCGCGCCTCCGGGGCCTCCAGCGCAGTGTACGCTGCCAGCGGGCGAGACCGCGCACGCAAGCGATAGTGGAATTGCTGCCCGCCACCCAGTTCGATGCTCAGGGTCGCCATGCCGTCTTCTACCGCCACGTCGCTGGCGCCATATCCTTCCGCCCGCATGGCCTCGCAGACCGAGCGCAGCGCCGGTGTCCCCACCTCGGCGATCTGGCGCTGTACCTCCCTCCTGCTGGTCGGGCGGAACAAGCGGCGCAGGCGCTCCCCGATCGCCGCCCCATCGCCATCCTCGATGGGCACGCCGGCGATATCGGCGTTGCTCTGCCGGATCAATCCATAGGCTAGGAGCAGCATGATGAAGCAAAAGGGCAAAGCCGCCATCAGCGTCGCCGCCTGCAGGGCGCCAAGCCCACCCGCAAGCAGAAGCAGCGCGGCGGTCACTCCCAGCAGGATGCACCAGTACATCCGCTGCCAGCGCGGCGTTTCCTCCTTGCCGCCCGATGCCAGCGTATCGATCACGAGCGCGCCGGAATCGGCCGAGGTGACGAAGAAAACGGCGACCAGCAGCACCGCCAGCGCGGTCGTGAAACCGGCTCCGGGAAGGTAGGACAGGAACTTGAACAATGCGGTCGACAGATTGCCCTGCACCGCCTCTGCAATCCCGCCTGCCGCCGTTCCCAGGTCAAGTGAAATGGCGGTGTTGCCGAACACGGTCATCCACAGGAAGGTGAATGCCGTCGGCACGAACAGCACGCCGATCATGAATTCGCGAATGGTCCGCCCGCGTGAGATCCTGGCGATGAACATGCCGACGAACGGCGACCATGCGATCCACCAGGCCCAGTAGAACAGCGTCCAATCCGCCATCCAGGCGCGCGGTTCATACGCGTAGAGCGTAAAGGTGCGCATCACGAAATGGTCGAGGTACAGGCCGAAGTTCTGCACCAGCGCGCGCAGCAGGAACAGGGTGGGCCCGACGGCGAGCACGAACACCATCAGCAGCACCGCAACGGTCAGGTTCAGCTCGGAAAGCCGCCGGATCCCGCGATCGGCGCCACTCAGCACCGACAGCGTTGCTGCGCCCATGACGAGGACGATGACGACGATCTTCACCTGTGTCGTATCGGGCAGCCCATAATTGTAATTCAGGCCTGCGGTCATCTGCGACACGCCGAAGCCAAGCGACGTCGCGATGCCGAATACCGTGCCGCACACCGCAAAAATGTCGATTGCATCGCCCAACGGTCCGTTGACGCGCTTGCCGAAAATTGGCGACAGACCCGATCGCAGCGTCAACGGCATGTTCTTGCGATAGGTGAAATAGGCAAGGCTGATGCCGACCAGGGCATAAATCGCCCAGGCGTGCACACCATAATGGTGAAAGGTGATGGCCATCGCCTCGCGTGCGGCCGCGACCGTGCCGCTCTGCGCCTCCGGCGGAGAAATATAATGCTGGATCGGCTCCGCCACTGCGAAGTACATCAGGCCGATGCCCATGCCGGCGGCGAACAGCATCGCCAGCCAGGAGACATAGGGGAAGTCTGGCTCGGCATCATCGGCGCCAAGCTTCAGCTTACCAGCAGGGCCAAAGCCAAGCGCGAGCGCCACAACCAGGAAAAACGCGACGGAAGCGATATAGAACCAGCCAAAGGTGTCGATCGTCCAGTTCTGCGCCGCCTTGAATGCAACATCGGCCGTATCCGGCGCCAGAATGGTAGCGCCAAGAAGGGCGGCGATAACGGCTGAAGCGCCCCAGAATACACGCGGGTTCATGCTGGACGTCAAAACAGCTCCTTTGTTTACATGCCATGTGGATTGTGCGTGGCTAACCGATCGGGCTCGCGAAGCCAAATTGGCAGGTATTTGCTTCTGCTCTATCTCAAGCTCGGCAACTGCCCGCGCGATCTCTCGTTCCCATGCGGAATCGATTGTTTACGGTCCAAGCGCCCCGGCGCCTGGCTCCCGCGCTTGATGACAACAAGCACCATGGGTTTGTCATCGTCCGCCCGTACACGTGCCGCATGACACAGGTTCATCCACTTCGCCGGCGCGTTCACCAGCGTCGATCCGGAACCCGATCGTTGCGCTCTCGTTCGTTCGCGATGAACTTCCCAGCCGCCTTGCACCTACGCCACTGATGACGAGCACGTTGGCAAGCCGCCGAACAGGATCCCTCTGGCGCCAATCGCGAATGTTCCGGTGGTGGCGCCGGTCCATCACCTCGCAGATTGATCACGAGCGCGTGGTTCAGCGGATCTGGGAAGAAAGCGGCTGGACTGGTCGCTATGCCTTCATGACCATGATGTCTGCGGGCATCGCGGTGCTTGGCCTTCTCTTGTCCTCTCCGGCTGTCGTCATCGGCGCGATGTTGATCTCACCGCTGATGGGGCCGATCCTCGGGCTTGGGTTCAGCCTCGCGCTGTTTGATTTCGCCGAGATGCGACGGTCACTGACGGCGCTGGCCATCGGTGCAGGCGCCGCTCTCGCGTTCACGGCACTGATCGTCCTGGTGTCTCCGCTCAAGGCGCCTACGGCAGAGATTCTGGCGCGGACCCGCCCAAACCTGTTCGACCTTCTGGTGGCGCTCTTTGCCGCTCTGGCCGGCACCTATGCAATCATTCGGGGGCGCGGCGATACCATCGTCGGCGTCGCCATCGCGACCGCTTTGATGCCGCCGCTGGCGGTGGTCGGTTATGGCTTGGCGACGATGAACGTCCCTGTGCTCAGCGGGGCGCTCGCGCTGTTCGTCACCAACTTTCTCACCATTGCGCTGTCCGCGACGATCCTGGCGCGCTTCTACGGCTTCGGCCATGCGCTGTCGGAACGGCAGAGCTGGACCCAGACGATTGTCCTGTCGGCCGTGTTCGTCGCCATGGCGGTGCCGCTCGGGATTGCGCTCGGCCATATCGCCCGGGAAACGCTCGTCGCCAGCCAGGTGCGCTCCTTCCTCAGCCAGCGGTTCGGCGACAACGCCCGGATCACGCAGCTCGACATCGACTTTGACGCCAACCCAATCGTGGTCCGTTCCATCATCATTGCGCCACGAGCGGCGGCGAAGAATACGAACGCGCTCGAAGGCGAACTCGCCGGTCAGATTAAACAGCCGGTGAAGCTGCGCCTGGATCAGGTGCTGCTGGATTCAGGCGCCGGATCGCTGGAGGCGCAGCGCGCCGAACTCAGGCAAGCTTCCGGCGCAGTCGCTGCCGAGCAGCGAGAGGCGTCAACCGCCGCCCAACTGGTTGCCGTGGCGGCCGGCGTGAAGGTCGAGGATGTGGTGGTGGATCGCGACCACCGCCGCGTGACGGCGACGGCTCAAGCGCTTGCGGGTGCCGATCCTCAGGCGCTCAGGATTCTGGAAAGCCGCATCGCGTCAGCCGTCCCCGGCTGGCAGATCGCGATCGTGCCGCCTCTCGGGCAACTGCCCGAGATCGCCTTTGCCGACAATGTGGACACGCTGGATCGTGAGGCTCGCGATGCCGTGCTGCTTTCCGCCTGGGAGGCGCGCCGGTGGAATATTCCGGCCCTTGGCGTTCCCGGTCTGCCGGACGGTGAACGACCCGAAAGCCCGACGCTGAACCAGCGACGCGCCTTGGCCATCGCCGAAGTTCTGCGCGAGCAGGGGGTGAACCCTGTCCCTGCGCCGGACGCCGGGCAGCGATACAGGCTCGCCCCCACCCAGCCGTGATGCGCGCCTGGCGATGATGCCGGCGCGCTGCCGGGCTCAAGTCCGGCAGGCGACCAGCACATCCCAATCCGCGCGTTGTCGGACGCGTCGCACCTGCCAGCGAGCGCCGGTCAGACGCAGAAAGCGTGTGTGGATGCCGGCCGCGTGCTGCGCGAAATCGTAGAAGTCGACACGGTGGTGGGCCAATACGAGCCGCCCGCCCCGCCGCAACGCCCGCCCGGTCTCCGCCGCGACAAGCCCCATCGCCCGGTGCGAGAGATAGTAGAGCAGCTCGGCCACCACGATCGCGTCATAGTCCCGCCTTGGAAATCTAGCCGGCAGCGACAATTCGACCGCCCGGCTGCGCGGCCAGTCAGCGATCGCCTCTGCCGTCAGCCGGGTGCCCTCCGGCGTGCCCTCGGTTGCGTCTAGGCGAAGGGCGCGCGGGGCGATCGCGCGGCTGTTGGATCCATTGCCGCTAGCAAGTTCCAGCACCCGCCCGAGCGGGCCGGTGCCCAGCGCATGCAGGATCGCGGTGCGTTTCACCGCTTCGTCCCGGCTGGTGAAGGTGCCCCACGGATCCTCGTCGGCCGCGAATTTGGCGCTGAACCCGTCTAGTCCGATCGCGCTCATGGGCGCTCTTCCCGAAAGCATTCGATCGGCCGGGCGAACAAAGCCAGCTCGTGCGGCGCGATGACGAAGCCGGACGGATCATCGGTGATCACCCCCAATTGCGTCCGATGTACCCGGATCAGCGACCGCTTGCGCGCCGCGCCGCCCGGCGCCACCAGCGTCTGCGTGCGCGCACCTCGCCGATGCCGCGGTGGCCAGACCTGATAACTCAGCCGGCGCGCGCGGCCACGTCGCACCGCCAGGGCCGCCGCCACCTCCTGATGATCCGGGTGCGCATCGCTGAGCGCCGGCGCCACGATCACATCCGCCTCCATCTGCACCAGCGCTTGGCGCAACTTCCGCCGACATTCCTTGCCATGCACCGTCAGCGCGCCGTCGGGCAGCCCCAGGAACCTGACTTTGCTGGACGTGATCGACAGCCGGCGCATTGCGCACAGGCTTTCGCGCCGTCTTGCCGCCACCAACCGCGCCTTGGGCCAGCTTCTGCTGCCCGGATGCGAGGCAGCCCCGTCGCTAACCACGATCACCCGCACCTCGCAGCCCCGCGCCCGCAAGGCACCGATCAGCCCGGCCGCGCCGATCACCTCATCATCGGGATGAGGCGCCACGACGACCGCACGGCGCACGCCCCCCAGACGCAGCCTCACAGCGCCGGCGCCAGTTCGCCCGACGCTACCGCTCGCCCCACGCGAAGCCGCTGCGCGTCGGGCACTGGCTGGCGAAGATACACGGCAAGGTCGGTCAGCATCGTCGCCAGCGGATGGGCAAGGAAGTGCCCCGCCAGCCCCACCGCTTCCTGCGCCACCACGATCGCACGCTGAGCGGCATCGGCGACCGCCAGCCGTGCCGCCGCGACCCGCGCCAGCCGCGCTTCGCCGTCCAGTTCGAACCACAGTGTCGCTGTCCGGCGCACCATCGCCGCCGCCGTGTCGGCCAGCCCGAACAGCTCGGCCAGGCGCGCGGTCTGGAACGGATCATCGGCGCGGCCGCTCGTCACCAGATGATCGCGCGCGCGATCGCAGATCCCGGCGATCCCGCCGGCATGGACCGCGACGAAACGAAGCGCGCCGCCGCTGAAATACGGCTCGCGCGCGTAAAGATCCGGCGAACCGATCCGGTCGTCGCTGTCGATCGCCGCATCGCTCCAGCGCACCCGGTGCGTCTCGGAACGCTGCATTCCCGTCACTTGCCACCAGTCGCGATCGATCGCAGGGACAGTGCGCTTCAGATCCAGCAGCAGCAACTGCGCACCACTGTCCGTCTCAGCCGTCACCAGCGCATGGGTCAGGACGCCCGCGCCGGATGCGTAGCTTTTGCCGCCGTCCAGCGCATCGCCCGTCAGCCGCAGCG
>NZ_LSKH01000204.1:0-504 GCF_001557395.1 Sphingomonas sp. CCH5-D11
GTGTAGCTGCCGTCCTCCTCACGCGCGGTGGCCGCCTTGCCGGCGTCACTTGGGGCGCGGAGGATCTCCCCGCCGCCGTCGGCGCGGCCACCGCGCGTGAGGAGGACGGCAGCTACACCGATCCCTATCGCGTCGTTCGCGCACTCACCCTGTTCGGCGCCCACGCCGCCGGCGTTCCCGCGATCGAGACGGTGTTTCCCGACTTCCGCAACCTCGACGGCCTCGCCGCTTATGCCGCGCGTGGGCGCCGCGACGGCTTCACCGGCATGCTCGCGATCCACCCGACGCAAGTGACCGTGATCAATCAGGCCTTTACCCCCAGCGAAGCCGAACTCGCCCACGCCCGCGCCGTCATCGCCGCCTTTGAGGCCAACCCAGGCGCCGGCGCGCTGCAATTGGACGGCAAGATGATCGACGCCCCGCACCTGAAAAGCGCACGGCGGTTGCTGGCGCTGGTCGACTAACCCACAACGTCATGCCGGGCTTGTCCCGGCATGACGAAGA
>NZ_LSKH01000205.1:0-457 GCF_001557395.1 Sphingomonas sp. CCH5-D11
GCCGCGCGTCGGATGGGTATGCCGGTCATTGCGACAGCTCCTTCGACCAGTTGAGGGCATTGACGAAGACGCCGAGCGGATTCTTGCGCAGGGCGTCGGGGGTGCGCGGCGGCTGGACGACGATGGTAAGAATCGCGGACCATCGTTCGGTGGCGGCAAGGCTGCCGTCCTGATAGCGGCGCTCGACCCAGGCGACGCGGAAGCTGTCGGGTGAGGCGCGGATGACACTCGAAACTTCGACCGCGACCTGTACCCGCCCGACATTGGCGAACGGGTCGTTGGCGCGTGCATACTCATTGAGCGCGAGCGCGCCGCGATCGGTCGTGAAGTCGTAAGCCCTGAGCCAGTTCTGACGGACGATGACCGGGTCGGCCGGGATCGCACGGACCTGCTCGATGAAGCGGGCGAGATGGAACGCGACTTGCGGATCGGTCGGGCGGTAGCCGGCCTCGGCGGG
>NZ_LSKH01000206.1:0-52904 GCF_001557395.1 Sphingomonas sp. CCH5-D11
CCCGCGACCTCCGGCGTGACAGGCCGGCGCTCTAACCAACTGAGCTACACCCGCTTGGATCAGCGTGGAGGCGCGCCACTATGCCACCGGCGCGGGGCTGTCAACGACCTCATCATCGCTTTTGTCGAATCCTCGCGATCTCTTCGTCGGCTGGCGCACCAGGGTACCATGTTCGAAGAGGAAGCCGGCGATATCCGGCTTGCCAGCGCCGTTGATGATCGTCTGGATGATGATCAGCAGCGGCACCGCGAGCAGCGCGCCGATCGTGCCCCAAACCCAGCCCCAGAAGCTGAGCGAGATGAGAATCAGCACCGGGCTAATCGTCAGTCGATGGCCCACGATCAGCGGCGTCACGACGTTCGCCTCGATCAGATGAAGCCCATACATGATCGCCGGTGCCGCGAGCGCCGTTGCGACATCGTTGAAGGTCATCAGCCCGCCGAGTGCGACCAGCAGCGCCGCGATCACGGGCCCGAAATACGGGATGTAGTTGAACAGCGCGACGATCCCGCCCCACATCAGCGGAAAGGGCATGCCGAGCAAGTGAAGCGCCCCAGCCGTGACGAGCCCGAGCACAATGTTGATCGCGGTGATCGTGCCGAGATAGCTGGACACATCGTCCACCACATCCTGAATTACCCGCGCCGTCGCCATCGCGCCGCCGAAGCTTTCGCGATTGGTGATCATGTTCGTTCTGGTCCGCGTCCAGCCAGTCAGGAAGAAGAAGGTGACGAGGACGGCATAGAGCACCTGGATGATCACTGCCGGCGCGGACGTCGCCGCAAGCTCCAGGATCGAACTGGGCGGCGCTACCGCTGCGGTCGGCGATTGCCGCACCGGCGCGGCGGCAAGCCGCCGCAAGGTGCGGTTCGCATATCGCTCCAGGTTCGAGTAAAGATCGAGCAGCGGCTCAAGATTGTCCTGGATCCGGTCGATCCGTCGCGGCAGCAGACGAAAGAAGTCGATCGCCGGCACGACGATGGCGGCCAGCGCCACATTGGCCGCAAGCAGGAAGAGGATCACGCACAGCAGCGCGGCAAGCGCTGGCGGAAGGCGGCGCGCCTCCAGCCACTCGAGCAATGGGATCAGCGCGATGCTGACCACGATCGCGACCGCCGTCGGCATGAAGAACTCGGCGCCCGCCTTCAGCGCGAACGGCAAGCCGATAAGCAGCCCCATGCCGGCGGTGAGCGTCAGGGCGGCGAGCAGACGATCCCGTCGCAGCGCGACGCGTGGCTCAGGCGACGACGCCCCTGGCGCTGAAGGGTCGGCAGCATCATCAAGGAGCGAAAGCGACGGGCCCGGTGAGGTTTCAACCACCGTGCGCGCGATCCCGGGGCGAGGCGGCGATCCCGTAAACAGTCTGGTCGTAGCGGGGTACGGAAAGCGTGCTGTTGATCATTCCCGCCAGGGTCCGCCTTCAAGATAGAGGTAGTCGGCCTTGAACTCCCCCAACCGGGCGAGTCGGTCAATATCGAGTATCTGCAGCTTGCCACGGTTGAAGATCGCCAGGCCGTCCTCCCGGAGCCGCCGGAGAACGCGATTGACGTGAACGCTGGTCAGCCCGACGACGTCGCCCAGATCCTGCTGGGTCAAGGGCAGCTCACATCTGCCATCCGCCGCCAACCCGATGGCGTGCATCCGGCAATAGGTCTCGCAAACGAAGTGCGCGACCCGCCCGGCCGCGTTCAGCCGTCCGATACGAAAGACCCATTCGCGATGAAGCGCGGCGTCGAGCAAGGTGCTGAACCACAGAAGCGATGCCAGATGCGGCCGCTCCTTCATGATGAGGTCGAGCCGGTCGTGGCGAACATAAGCCACCTTGGCCGACGTAATGGTTGCAACATTGTGGTCGATATAGCGGGTCGGATAACTGTGAAGGTCCACGAAGTCGCCGGGGACGTGATAGGACAGCATCTGTCGATAGCCGTCGCGTGCATCCATGTAGCGACAGGCGTAACCTTCGACGATCAGCGTACTTCGCCGAAGGCGATCACCGCGGTTCGCCAGCGACTTGCGCGGCGGCACCACCTCAATCGTTTCGACCGCTGATTCAAGAACAGCCAGTTCCTCGGCAGACAGTTCGCTGCGCCGTCTGCCTCGGAGAAAATCCTTTGTATGCATCGACGCCCCTCGTTTCGCCGATGTAACGCTTCAGGCAGCGGCGCGATCCTCGAAGTAGCTCTTTAACTCACGCTTGAGTATTTTCCCGTTGGCGTTGCGCGGCAGCATTTCCTGACAGAAGCGGATCGCCACGGGCACCTTGAACGCGGCAAGCCGATCCCGAACCCAGGCCTGAAGCTCAGCCTCGGTCGCTGTGGTGCCGGGCGCGAGGTGAACGACGGCGGCAGGTTCCTCCCCAAGGATGCGATGCGGGATGCCGATCAACGCGCAATCGGTGACGGCGGGATGGTCGTAGAGAACGTTTTCCACCTCGCTGGAATAGATGTTCTCGCCGCCCCGGATCACCATGTCCTTCGCGCGATCGACGATGAAGCAGAAGCCTTCCTCATCGAGCCGGGCGAGGTCACCCGTGCGCACCCAACCGTCGACAAAGGTGGCGGCGGTCGCCTCGGGCTTGTTCCAATAGCCCTTTACGATCATAGGCCCACGCGCCCACAATTCGCCGATCTCACCAGGCGTTAGCGCCTCGCCATCCGAACCGGTGACCTTCAGATCGGCGACCGCGACAGCCGGCCCGCAGCTTTCCGGACGACGCAGGTAATCTTCTCCGGAATGGGTGGTCACGGTGGCGGTTGTCTCGGTCATGCCCCAGCCGTTGCCGGGCGCGGATTTCAACTCGGCGGCGATCTTGCGCACCAGTTCGGGCGCCGATGGCGCACCGCCATAACCGATCGTCTCCAGGCTGGAGAGATCGTACCGATGGCGTTCGGGATGCTCCAGCAGCTGCCAGGCGATGGTCGGCACGCCGCCAGTAGAATTCACCTTTTCCCGCTCGATGATTTCCATCGCCCGGACGGCATCGAACTTGCGCATGTAGATCACCGTGTGACCGGCGGCCATCGCGCCCATCAAGCCGGACGAGAGAGCGGTGGCGTGGAACAGCGGGATCACCGTCAGCGCCACTTTCCGGCTGGGTTCCGGCAAGGGATCGCCGCGGCGCAGGATCGACCGAGCCATGGCATAGCCGGTCGAAAGGATGTTCGTCATGAAATTGCGGTGCGTGCCGAGCGCTCCCTTGGGCTGCCCCGTGGTGCCGCTGGTATATAGGATCGACGCCTCATCGTCCGGATCGAGCGCGACCGGCGGCAACTCACGGGCGGGAAGCCGCGACCAATCGTGGGGCGTGCCGATCACGTCCTCAAGGCGCTCCGCCCCTTGCAGCGGCGCGGTGGCGCGACTCACCAGGATACGCGTGAGGCCGGCCAGTTGCGGACGCAGCGGCGCAATCCTTTCCCACCGCTCATCATCGGCGATCAGCACCTTCGCGCCGGAGTCCGACAAGCCATAGGCAAGCTCCTCCCCCGTCCACCAGGCGTTGAGCGGAACCGCGATCGCGCCAAGCACCGTGGCGGCGAAGAAGCCGACGATCCACTCGGGCAGGTTGCGCATTGCGATCGCCACCCGATCACCCTTCCCGACACCACCGGCAGCGAGATCCGCCGCGAGCGCCGCAATGGCACGGAATTGTGCGTCGTAGCTGACCCGCTCATCCTCATAGATGGTGGCCAGTTGCTCCCCGTGGGTGCGCGAAAGCGCCACCAGCGCGGCCATGTGCGGGGGCGCATTCTTCCACACGCGCGTCGGCACGCCGCGGATCACCACCGTTTCCATCTCGAACCTGGCGCCGGGCGCGGTCAGCACGGCTTCCGCTTCCTTCACGGACATGGCCGGCCAAGCTGCGGCCAGAGGTTGCGTTGCCACGTCGGTTTCTCCCAGCGTTAAAATTCGGTTCTCCAGACGCGCACGTTAGGATTGATTCACCAGCCGCTCAAGCGATAGGAAGAGGCCGATTAGAAGCCGGGGTATGGAGGGGCAATGAACATCGCATCACCCGAGAAGCATGGGTTCGACAGCCGGCGCCTTGCTGCGATCGATACCTTCCTGAAAGAACGGTACCTCGATTCGGGTGAGTTCCCGCACACACAGCTTCTCGTGTCGCGCGATGGCGAGCTTGTGCATCTTTCGTCGCAGGGCGCGGCGCGCGAGGGCGGCGGCGCCACCATCGACGAAAGCAGCCTGTTCCGCATCGCTTCCATGACGAAGCCGATCACCTCCGTGGCGTTCATGATGCTGGTGGAGGATTGCAAGGTCGCGCTCGATACGCCCGTTCATCACGTTCTGCCCGAATTCAAGAAGCTGGGGGTCTATGCAGGCGGCGGCGCCGGCGTGCCGTTCATGACGCGCCCGACGGAAGAGCCGATGCGGATGGTGGACCTGCTGCGACATACGTCGGGGCTGACCTACGGCTTTCAGAACCGGTCGAACATCGATGCCGCACATCGCGAACTGAAGCTGGAGAACTGGCACGGCAACTACGATCTCGACGGCTTCGTTGCCGAACTTGGTAAGTTGCCGCTCGAATTCTCGCCCGGCACCAGCTGGAATTATTCTGTTTCGACGGACGTTCTGGGCGCCGTGGTCCAGCGGGTTTCGGGCATGTCGCTGCCGGACTTCTTCGAGCAGCGTATATTCAAGCCGCTGGGCATGAACGACACGGGATTCACCGTGCCGACGAACAAGCTGGATCGCCTCGTCGACTGCTACACGCTGGTACCGGGCAAGGGCCGGGTCATGTTCGACCGCGCCGAGGAAAGCATGTGGTTGAAGCCCTTCACGCTGGTTTCCGGCGGCGGCGGCCTGGTGTCCACCGCGCTGGATTACCAGCGTTTCTGCCAGATGTGCCTCAATGGTGGCACGCTGGACGGTGCGCGCATCCTCGGCCGCAAGACGATCGATCTGATGACCCAGAATCATCTGCCCGGCGGGGCGGACCTGTCGTCCATGTCGCGTTCCTTGTTCAGCGAAACGCAGAATGCCGGCACCGGCTTCGGCCTGGGCTTCGCCGTGACGATCGACACCGCCCGCTCGATGATGCCCGGGAGCGTCGGTGAATATTATTGGGGTGGCATGTTCTCCACCGCGTTCTTCATTGATCCGGTCGAGCGGCTGACGATGGTGTTCATGACGCAGCTTTCGCCCAGTATGATCTACCCCATCCGCCGCGAGCTCAAGACGATGATCTACTCGGCGCTGACCTGACCCCTCTCCGTCCGTCCCGAGCGAAGTCGAGGGACGGACGCCACACGACACCGTGTCCCGGCTCCGCTCGACACGAACGATTTTAATTGGAGATCCAAATGACTTCCCCCGTCCGCTTCGAACGCCACGACGATGTCCTCGTCATCATTTCCGATTCACCGCCGGTGAACGCGCTCGGCGCTGGCGTGCGCGACGGGCTGCATGAAGGCGTGAGCCAGGGCATCAACGATCCCGCGATCAAGGCGATGGTGATCCGTTGCGACGGCAAAACCTTTTTCGCCGGCGCCGACATCACTGAATTCGGCAAGCCGCCGAAGGGCGCGTCGCTCCACGAAGTGATCGCCATGATGGACTCGAGCGAAAAGCCGATTGTCGCGGCGATCCACGGCACGGCTTTGGGCGGCGGCTGTGAAGTAGCGCTCGCCTGCCATTATCGCGTCGCGGTTCCCTCGGCCGTGATGGGCCTGCCGGAGGTGAAGCTTGGCCTGCTGCCGGGCGCCGGTGGTACGCAGCGCCTGCCGCGCATCGTCGGGGTGAAGGCAGCGATCGAAATGGTTGCGATTGGCGATCCGATCCCCGCCAAGAAGGCGAACGAAGTCGGCCTGGTCGATCGCGTGGTCGGCGAAGACTCGCTGGAGGCGGACGCGATCGCATTTGCGCGCGAAGTTGCCGACAAGAAGCCGATCCCGCGCGTTCGCGACAAGACCGTCGCGCCCGATCCCGAAGCCGTGGAGGCGTTCAAGAAGCAGCATGGCAAGCGCATGCGCGGCTTCGACGCGCCCGCCGCCAACATCGCCTGCGTCGTCGCGGCGAGCGAGCTGCCGTTCGACGAAGGCATGAAGTTCGAGCGCGCCGAGTTCGTCAAGCTGATGGAGGGCACCCAGTCGGCCGCACAGCGGCACCTCTTCTTCGCCGAGCGCCAGGCCGCCAAGATCGACGACGTCGATCCCAAGACTCCGCTGCGCCCGATCAACAAGGTCGGCGTGATCGGCGCCGGCACGATGGGCGGCGGCATTTCGATGAACTTCCTGTCGGCCGGTGTGCCCGTCACGATCGTCGAAATGCAGCAGGACGCTCTCGACCGCGGCACCGGCGTGATGCGCAAGAATTACGAGGCCTCCGCCGCCAAGGGCCGCATCAAGCCCGACGCGCCGGAGAAGGCGATGGGCCTCGTCACCCCAACGCTGAACCTCGAGGATCTCGCCGACTGCGACCTCATCATCGAGGCGGTCTATGAGAACATGGACGTCAAGAAGGAGCTGTTCACCAAGCTCGACGCCATCGCCAAGCCGGGCGCGATCCTCGCCACCAACACCAGCTATCTCAACGTCGACGAGATCGCCGCGGTGACGAAGCGGCCCGAGGATGTGCTGGGCATGCACTTCTTCTCGCCCGCCAACGTCATGCGCCTGCTTGAAGTCGTTCGCGGCGAGAAGACCGCCAAGGACGTGCTCGCCACCGTCATGGCGCTCGCCAAGAAGATAAAGAAGGTCGCCGTTGTCGCTGGGGTTTGCCACGGCTTCATCGGCAACCGCATGCTCTCGCCGCGGCAGATCGAGGCAAACAAGCTCCTGATGGAAGGCGCCACCCCGGCGCAGATCGACAAGGTGCACGTCGAGTTCGGCATGCCGATGGGTCCCTTCCAGATGGCCGACCTGGCCGGCGTCGACATCGGCTGGCACCGCGATCCGAGCCGCATCGAGAGCATCCGTGATGCGCTCGCCGCCGAAGGCCGCTGGGGCCAGAAGAAGGGCGCGGGCTATTACGACTATGACGAGAAGCGCAACGCGACCCCGAGCCCCCGCGCGCTCGAAATCATCGAGGAATTCCGCGCCAAGTCCAACCTGCCCAAGCGCGAGATCACCGATCAGGAGATCGTCGAGCGCACGCTCTACACGATGGTCAACGAGGGTGCGCTGATCCTCGAAGAAGGCAAGGCGCAGCGCGCGAGCGATATCGATGTCGTGTGGATCATGGGCTATGGCTGGCCGGTGTATCGCGGCGGGCCGATGTTCTGGGCGCAGAACGAGGTGGGCCTGAAGAAGGTGGTCGAGGGACTGGAGAAGCATGGCTTCAAGGTCGCCGAGAGCCTGAAGAGCGCTGCGGAAACGGGCGGTTCGCTCAAGTGATCGCGACCGGCTCCTCGCCGTCCGTTTCGCCCGGCGCTCTCGCCGGACGGAGCGGTGCTGCGAGGTGGCCGGGCGCTCGCCCTGTCTGCTTACGGTGGCGGTCGGTGGAGCCCGTGAGAAATGTCGCACATCATGGCTGAGCGAACCGCCCTTGGAACCGCAGCGGCAATCCGGGCCGGCGAGACCAGCGCCTTGCTGGAGGCTGAGGCGGCCATTGCGCGGATCGAGGCGCGCGATGGCCAGCTGAACGCGGTGGTCGTGCGCGATTTCGATCGGGCGCGCCACGCGGCCGCCGAGCTAGACCAGCGGATCCGGAACGGCTTCGACGCGCCGCTGCTTGGCGTGCCGATGACGATCAAGGAAAGCTTCAACGTCGCGGGCCTTCCCACCACCTTTGGCTTCGAAGAACATCGCGACTTTATCGCGGCCGAAGACGCGGTCGCCGTGAAGCGCCTGAAGGCGGCGGGCGCGATCCTGCTCGGCAAGACGAATGTGCCGCCGGCGCTATCCGACCTTCAGTCGAACAATCCGGTCTATGGGCGCACCCGAAACGCCATCAACCCAGATCGTAGTGCGGGCGGGTCGTCGGGCGGATCTGCCGTGGCGCTCGCCGCCGGCATGGTCCCGCTGGAATTCGGCTCCGACATCGGCGGTTCGATCCGAGCGCCCGCTGCCTTCAACGGCGTCTATGGGCACAAGCCGACCTGGGGCGTGCTGCCGACCGATGGACATTGCCTCCCCGGAACGGACGGCGCGCGAAGCGTCCTTTCCGTCATCGGCCCGCTGGCGCGCGATGCGGACGACCTGGAAACGGCGCTGGGCGTCGTCGCCGACCATCCCCTCGCCCCCGCCCGTCAACATGGCCCAGCCTGGCGCATCCTGATGCTGACGGATCACCCGCTGGCGAAGGTGCAGCGAGCCATTGTTTCCGCGATGGAGACGCTGGCGAACGTGCTGGAGAAGGCGGGCGCGGTGGTGGATCGGTCATCCGACCTGCTGCCCGATCTGCCACGACAACATGCCGGCTATTGGCAGATGCTGAACATCGCCATGACGCGCCGGCAGCCGGCGCGAGAGGGGCAGCAGGAGCCGACGCTGGACGCCTGGCTGCACCTTCACGACGAGCAGGCGCGCATCCAGCGACAATGGCGACGACTGTTCGAACAGTATGACCTGGTGATCGCACCGGTCATGGGCATGACGGCCTTTCCGCATGACGACACCCCGCTGGCGGAGCGGCGGCTGGATGTGGACGGCGAGGATACGCAATTCTTCCATCAATTCGCCTTTGCCGGGCTCGCGACATTCCCGATGCTGCCAGCGACCAGTGTGCGCATCGGCACCGATGCGGACGGCATGCCGATCGGGGTGCAAATCATCGCCGACCTGTACGCGGATCGCACTGCAATTGCGGGCGCGCGCACGGCCCATGATCTTACCTGGGGGCAGGCATGACGGTCAGCCGCGTTCTGTTCACCAAGTTCATCGTGGCCGATCTGCCGGCGGCGAAAACCTTTTACGAGCAGGCCTTCGGGTTCGTGGTCCGCAACCGGATCACGCTGCCGGGCATGGAGGAAGTGCTGATCGGGCTGGCCGACGACACCTTCACGCTCGTTCTCTACCATCATACGGATGGTCGTGCGCTGACCCGCGGTGATCACCATGGGCCGCTCGGCCTATCGACCCGCGACATCGACGCTGCCTGGGATCGAGCGATCGCTGCGGGTGGCACTGCCGTACGTCCCCCGGAAGACCTGCCCGGTATGCGGATCGCGTTTCTGGACGATCCCGAGGGGCACACGATAGAATTGATTCAGTACAAGCGGGACAAGGCCCGCGAAGGAGCAACCCAATGAGCGATCTTGAACAATTTCGCGCCGAGACGCGTGCCTGGCTGGAGGCGAACTGCCCGCCCGAGATGCGCGAGCCGATCCGCAGCGAGAAAGACACGGTGTGGGGCGGACGCGACCAGAGCGCGATGAGCCCGGCCCAGAAGCAGTGGATGAACGCCATGGGCGCCAAGGGCTGGACCGTGCCCGATTGGCCCAAGGAATATGGCGGCGGCGGGCTTTCCGCGGCGGAGACCAAGGTCCTGCGCGAGGAAATGGGCCGCATCCGGGCGCGCAATCCGCTGAACAGCTTCGGCATCTCGATGCTCGGGCCGGCGCTACTCAAGTACGGCACCGAGGAGCAGAAAAAGGAGCATCTGCCCAAGATCGCGCGCGGCGAGATCCGCTGGTGCCAGGGTTATTCCGAACCGAACGCCGGGTCGGACCTGGCCAGCCTCGCCACCAGCGCGGAAGACAAGGGCGATCACTTCCTGGTCAACGGCCAGAAAATCTGGACCAGCTACGCCAACTATGCCGACTGGATCTTCTGCCTCGTTCGCACCGACAAGACGAACAAGCATAACGGTATCAGCTTCGTCCTGTTCGACATGCAGACGCCGGGCGTGTCGACGAAGCCGATCCTACTCATCAGCGGCTATTCGCCGTTCTGCGAAACCTTCTTCGACAATGTAAAGGTGCCCAAGGAAAACCTCGTCGGCGAGCTCAACAAGGGCTGGGACGTGGCGAAGTATCTGCTCGGCCACGAGCGCGAAATGATTTCCGGCATGGGCCTGGGCAGCGGCGGCAAGAACCCGCTGATTACCGGTGCGATCGCCACCATCGGACTTGATCATGACGGGCGCCTGGCAGACCCGCTGCTGCGCGCGAAGATCGCCGAGTTCGAAGTGCGATCCAAGGCTTTTGCGGCGCAATCCGAACGGTTTATCGATGAGCTGAAGGCCGGCCGCGCGCATCCCGCACAGCCTTCGATGATGAAATATTACGGCACCGAGCTAAACAAGGCACGCCATGAACTGATGATGGCGTCGGGCGGATCGGACGCGCTGGAGTGGGAAAGCGAACGCTCGGACGGCGGCAGCGCGCCGCGCGCCTGGCTGCGCACCAAGGCGAACTCGATCGAGGGCGGCACCAGCGAGGTGCAGCTCAACATCATTTCCAAGCGCATCCTGCAGCTGCCGGGCGCCTGACCCTCGCGATTGCACGGTTCCGGCTCCGGCCGGAACCTCCCAGCATCAGGCGCATCCAAGTGGTGCGCAATCCCGGCGAGTGCCGGGGATGACGGAGTAGACCATGCCTCTCTACCTCAATGAAGACCAGACGATGCTCCGCGACACGGCCCGCGACTTCGTGGCCGATGCCGCCCCCGTGAGCCACATGCGCAAGCTGCGCGACGACAAGGATCAGACGGGCTTTTCCCGCAACCTGTGGAAGCAGTTCGCCGAGATGGGCTTCACGGGCATCCTCGTCGGCGAAGACCAGGGCGGTCTTGGCCTCGGGCATGTCGAAGCCGGCATCGTTCTGGAGGAAATCGGCCGCAACCTTTCGCCGTCTCCGTTCCTTCAGACTGGCGTGGCTGCGGTGGAAGCGCTGAAGGGCACGCCGCACGCCGATCGCTGGTTCCCCGGCATCCTGGCGGGCGACACGGTAGCCGCGCTCGCGATCGACGAAGGCGCCAAGTTCCGCAACAGCGTCGCGATGAAGGCGGAGCGTTCGGGCAACGGGTTCAAGCTGACGGGTGCCAAGCAGTTCGTGCAGCATGGCCATATCGCCGACGTGCTGATCGTCGCGGCACGGACCGCCGGCTCGGCCGATGACGACCAGGGCGTGACCCTCTTCGCCGTGCCGAAGGGCGCCGCCGGCCTCACCGCCACGGCCGAGCGGCTGACCGACGCGAGCCTTGCGGCGCGGATCGAGTTTGAAGGTGTAGAGGTGGACGCCGACGCCGTGATCGGAGAGGTGGACGCCGGCCGTACCCCGCTCGCCCGCCTGGTGCGTGCCGGCCAGGCAGGCGCCGCGGCCGAAATGCTGGGCGTGGGCACCGGCGCCATGGACATGACGGTGAACTACCTGAAGGAGCGCAAGCAGTTCGGCACGCTGATCGGCACGTTCCAGGCGCTGCAGCACCGCGCGTCGCACCTTTACAGCGAAATGGAAGTGGCACGCGCCGCCGTGCTGAAGGCGCAGCAGCTGCTCGACGCCGGTGACGACAAGGCGGACGAAGCCGTGTCGGTGGCAAAGGCGATGACCGGTCTTGCCACCATGCTGAGCGTGCAGGAAGGCATTCAGATGCACGGCGGCATCGGCATGACCGATGAATATGACATCGGCTTCTACATGAAGCGGCAGCGGGTGCTCGCGGAACTGTTCGGCGATGCGAACTTCCACGCCGATCGCCTGGCGCGCGCCGCCGGCTATTGACCTTTCAACGTGCCCCCGCGCAGGCGGGGGCACCATGATCAACAGCGCATCGCGAGCGCCGTCCGGCTGTCGCCTGCGCGGGAGCACCGATGACCGACACGCCCAGCCCGCAAGCGCTTGCCGCTGATCTCGTCGACCTTCTCGACGTGGAGGAGATCGACACGGACCTGTATCGGGGACGCCGATCGAAGGGCGGCGTCGGACGGGTGTTCGGCGGCCAGGTGATCGCGCAGGCGCTGCAAGCCGCGCAGCGATCCACCGACGAACCAAAGATCGCGCATTCGCTCCATGCCTATTTCATGCGCCCGGGCGACGAGAACTTTCCCATCATCTATCGCGTAGTGCGCGATTTCGAGGGGCGCAGCTTCGCCACACGCCGGGTGATCGCGATGCAGCGCGGCGCACCGATCCTCAACATGGCCTGTTCGCTGCAGGTGCCGGAAGAAGGCTTTCACCATCAGGACGGGATGCCGGATGTGCCCCCTCCGGAGTCGCTACCGACCGAGGCCGAGCTGCGCGCGCGCGACGCCGTTCACCTGCCGGAGCGGCAGCGCCGTATGGTCACGCGGCCGCGGCCGATCGAGATCCGCCCGGTTTACCCGCGCAAATGGTTCAACCCCACGCCGACCGATCCGATCCAGCACAGCTGGTTCAAGGTCGTGGCACCGATCGGCGATGATCCCGCGATGCACCGAGCGATCCTGTCCTATGCATCGGACATGGCGCTGCTCGGCACCTGCATGTTGCCGCATGGCGTGAACTGGACCACGCCGGGGTTCCAGAGCGCGAGCCTCGATCACGCGATCTGGCTGCATGAGCCGTTTCGCGCCGACGAGTGGCTCCTCTACGCCACACACAGCCCTTGGGCTGGCCATGCCCGCGGGATGAACCATGGCAAGATCTTCACCCAGGACGGTCGGCTGGTCGCCAGCGTCGCGCAGGAAGGTTTGATCCGGCAGCGTCCGCCGAAGGAATGATCGACCGGGCGCCAACCTTCCTCTACCCCCGCTTCCCGATCCCCTCTCGCCTTCACCTGGAATTGTTGATGACCCTCGCTCGCCGTGATTTCCTCGCCGGCACTGCGGCGCTTGCCGCAACGACCGCCCTTCCCGCGGCGGCAGCCGGGTCGAACGGCGATGCGCAGGCGCTAGCGCTGCTCCAGCGTCATGCCGAAGCGCTGCTGCAGAATTATCCCGAAGGTGCGGCGTATCTTGGCCTGGATACGGGATCGCGCGCAGCGCTGAAGGGGCGGTTGACGGATCGCAGTGCGGCGGCCGAGGCTGCCCGGCGCGCCGGAGCGGCAGAGCGCCTGACGCAACTGAACCGCATCGATCGCGCGGCGCTGTCTCCCGCCGTGGCCGTCCATGTCGAGACGGTTGCTGCCGCCCATCAGATCGGGGTGGAGGGATGGCGGCAGATGCCGGTGGGCGACATGGCCTTTCTGTCGAACAACAATTACCGGTCGACGCCGTATGTCGTGACGCAGGGCAATGGCGCCTTTGTCGACACCCCTGACCTGCTGGAAAACAAGCACCAGGTGGCAAACCGCGCTGATGCCGAAGCCTATATCGCCAGGCTGAATGCCTATGCGAAACAGCTTGGCGACGAGACGGAGCGGGTACGGGCCGACGCGGCGGCCGGCGTGCTGCTTCCGGCCGCGTTCAACGAGATCACGGTCGCGCAGCTTCGCGCCGGCGCCGCGCAGCCCGCGCGCGACCAAGGCATGATCCGCACGTTCGGCGAAAAGACCAGAAAGGCCGGGCTTGGTGATGATTGGGAGGCACGGGCGACAGCAGTCGTCGAGCAGCGGATAGCCCCTGCGTTGCTTGCCCAGGCAGACGCGATCGCCGCGCTGCGACCGCAGGCGCCTAACCATGGCGGCATGTGGAGCATGCCGGATGCCGCCCGCCGTTATGCATGGCTGGTGGAGGCCAGCACCACGACCAAGCGGACGCCCGACGAGATCCACGAATCCGGGCTGGAACAATGCCGCTCCTATGCCGCCGAGCTCGACCCGCTGCTGCGCGCGCAGGGCCTGACGCAAGGGACCTCGGGTGAGCGGCTGGCTGCATTGGGCAAGCGCCCTGACCTGCTGTTTGCCAATACGGACGCCGGGAGGGCGGACCTGCTCGCCTACCTCAACACCGTCGTGGCGCGGCTGCGCCCGCGACTACCACGGGCGTTCGGCAAGCTGGTGCGCGGCAATCTGGTGATCAAGCGGGTGCCGCCGGCAATCGAGAATGGCGCGCCCAACGGCTATGCAGGGCCGGGCGCTCTCGATGGTTCATCGCCCGGTATCTATTACATCAACCTGCGCGACACCGCCAATTGGCCGCGCTTCGAACTGGCCACGCTGACCTTTCACGAAGGCATACCGGGCCACATCTGGCAGGGGGAATATACGTTCGACCTGCCGCTGATCCGGACGCTGCTGGGCTTCAACGCCTATTCCGAAGGCTGGGGCCTGTATGCCGAGCAGATCGGTGCCGAGCTCGGCTATTACGACGACGATCCGCTAGGCCGGATCGGATATCTGCAGTCCATGAATTTCCGTGCGGCGCGCCTGGTGGTGGACACCGGGCTTCATCACAAGCGCTGGACAGTGGATCAGGCGGTGCGCTGGCTAATGGCGGCGACCGGCTATACCGAAAGCCGCGCCCGGTCCGAGATCAACCGATATTGCATCTGGCCAGGTCAGGCGCTTGGCTACAAGACCGGGCACAACGAGATCAACCGACTGCGCGACGATGCGAAGGCACGGCTGGGTAGCCAGTTCGACGTGCGCGGGTTCAACGACACGGTGGTGCAGGCCGGCGGGATGCCGCTGGGCGTGCTGGCCAAGGTGGTGGATCGCTGGGTAACGGCGCAGCGCGGCTGAGCGGATACAGCACGCGCCTGTTCCCCCGTGGCAATGGTGAAGGTTCCGGGAGTGGCGATCGATTGCCTGCTTCCAGAAGTGCGCCTCCTAGCGTGATCGACCACCCCTCTCAGGCGGTGGTGCGACCATATTCCTGCCTGGTCACCGGATGGCTGGACGACAGCCCGCCATCCACGGCAATCGCCTGTCCGTTGACGTAGCTCGCATCGTCGGAAGCGAGGAATAGCGCGACACGGGCGAGTTCCTCCGGCTGTGCCCCGCGACGCAGCGGGTTGAGCCGGCCGACGCGGTCCATCTTCCCGGCATCGCGGGCATAATCGAACACCTGCTTGGTCATGCCGGTTTCGGTGAGGCCCGGGCAAATGGCGTTCACGCGCACGTTCGAGCCGGAAAGCTGCTGCGCGGACACCTGCGCGAGATTGATCACGCCGGCCTTGGACGCGGAATAGGCCGGCGAGCCCGCGCCCGAGCGGATGCCGGCCACGCTGGCGGTAAGGATGATGGCGCCCTTGCCGCGCTCCGCGATCCGCGGTGCACCGTGCTTGATCGCAAGGAACGGACCGATCACGTTCACGCGCAGCACTTCGCTGATCAGCGCCACGTCGGTATCGAAGATGTTGGCCATGCCGCCCGAGATGCCAGCATTGGCGAACATCACGTCAAGACCGCCGAACTTGTCGCACGCCAGCGCGACCGTGCGGACGACATCCTCTTCGCTGCCCGCATCCATGTCGATCGCATGAGCAATGCCGCCCGCGGTGCGGATCGCCTCGGCCGTCGCTTCGGCGCCAACCTTGTCGGCCACGATCACCTGACCGCCCTCGGCCGCAAACAGCGTCGCCGCGGCCCGGCCGATGCCAGAGCCCGCGCCGGTGACGATGATCGATTTGTCGGTGAACCTAGCCATCATGCACTCCGTTCGCCTCCGGATGGACCGAGAGGCCGCATAGTTTTCCGCGTATCAATACAGGTGCCTTCGGCCCAGCGCCGAAGACACCATGCTCAAGGCGGATCAGATCGTAACGCCGCCGTCGATCACCATCGTCTGCCCCGTCATGAAGCCGCTGGCCCGGGACGCCAGGTACACGACGGCGCCGGCGATCTCTTCCGGCTCGCCGATGCGGCGCAGCGGCGTGGTGCTGTTGCGATCTGCGACAGCGGCTTCGTCTTCCCACAGCGCCTTGGCGAAATCGGTCTTGATGAGGCCCGGCGCGATGCAGTTCACGCGGATGCCGTGCTTGCCATATTCATGCGCCAGATTGCGCGCGAGCTGCATGTCCGCCGCCTTGCTGATGCAATAAGCGCCGATCACGGTCGATCCGCGCAGGCCACCGATCGAGGACACGATGACGATGGAGCCTTCTCCCCGCTCCTTCATTTCCGGCGCGACCATGGTGATCAGCCAGTGGTTCGACAGAATGTTGTTGTCGAGGATTTTGCGGAACTGCTCGTCGGCGATCCCCTCCTGCGGCCCGTAATAAGGGTTGGACGCGGCGTTGCAGACCAGGCAATCGATGCGGCCGAACTCCCGGCGGCTCTGGTCCACCAGGTGCTGTAGCGCCGCCTTGTCCGAGATGTTCGCCGCAACCGCCACGGCCGTGCCGGCGCCGAACCGCTCGTTGATCTCAGCCGCGACCGCATCGCAGGCGTCTTGCTTGCGGCTGGAGATCACCACCCTGGCACCCTGCTCGGCGCAAGCGATCGCGCTGGCCTTGCCGATCCCGCGCGACGAACCGGTGATCACCACGACCTTACCGGACAGATCGAACAGACTCATCGAATTTCCTCTTCCCACTTGTGGGAGCGGGCCGGCGAGAGGGGCGGTCGAATGCCGCACCGCTCCGAAACTGCCCCTCTCCGCGACCCTCTCCCCGACAGCGTGGAGAGGGAGATTCCCTATTCGCTGGCCCCTGCCTTGCGGGCGAACTCCCATGCCGCTTCGGCCAGCATGGGGACGCGCGCGCTGGTCGCTTCCGCATTGGCGCTGGACGCGGTGCCGATCAGGAAGCGCTTGCGGATACCCTGGACGATCGAGGCCAGGCGGAAGAGGTTGAACGCGAGCAGCCAGTTAAGATCGGGCACGCCATCCCGCCCGGTCTTCTCGCAATAGCGCGCGACTACTTCCTCCACGGTGGGAATGCCGGTTTCCGGCCCCGTCAGGCCCATCACGCCCGATCGACCTTCCGGCACGGTCACCCAGCTGATCAGGAAATAGCTGAGGTCGGCGAGCGGATCGCCGGTGGTGCACAATTCCCAGTCGAGCACGGCCGCCACCCGCGGCTCGAGCCCGGGCGCGAACTTCATATTGTCGCAGCGATAGTCGCCATGGACGATCGCGGTTCGGGTCTGTTCGGGAATGGTCTTGGGCAACCACTCGATGAGCCGCTCCATGGCCGGCATATGCTCGGTCTCGGCGCCGCGATATTGCTTGGTCCAGCGGCTGACCTGACGCTCAAAGTAGTTGCCCGGCCGGCCGAAATCCTCCAGCCCCGTGGCCTTCAAATCGACATTGTGAAGCGCCGCCAGCGTATCGATCATTGCATAATAATGCGCGCGCCGCGTGTCGGCATCCATGCCGGGGAACGACCCGTCCCAGATCGTCCGGCCGTCGACCATCTCCATGACGTAGAAGGCCGATCCGATGACATCATTGTCCTCGCACAGGCCGTACTGGCGCGGCACCGGAAAACCGGTGGGGTGAAGCGCCGCCATCACCCGATGCTCGCGATCGACCTGATGCGCCGAGGGCAGCAACTCGCCCATCGGCTTTCGCCGCAGCACGTAGTTCCGCCCCGGCGTCATCAGCTTGTACGTCGGGTTCGACTGCCCGCCGGCGAATTTCGCATAGGTCAGGGGACCCGCAAAATCCGGCACATGCGCCGCCATCCAGGCCGAGAGGCGATCGGTGTCCAGCCGATCGCGCTCGCTCACCTCCGACTGGAGGCTGGTATCTTCCGCTACCGCCGTGCTCATTGATCGAACACGATCACGCTGCGGGTCGCATCACCCTTACGGAGCTCGTCAAATGCATCGTTGATGCGGTTGAGCGGCATGCGCTCCGCGATGATCGTGTCGAGATCGAGCAGGCCGCGCATGTAGAAATCGACCAGTCGCGGGATATCGACCGGGAAGCGGTTCGACCCCATGATGCCGCCCTGCAGCTTCTTGCCCGACAGCAATTCCATCGCGCTTAGGCCGACCTTCTGATCGAGCGGCATCATGCCGAGGATCGTCGCGGTACCGCCGCGGCGGAGCACGTCGACGGTGGTCTGGGCCGAGTGCGGCCGACCGACCGCCTCGATCGCATGGTGCACGCCGCCCTTGGTCAGCTCGACCACTTCGCCAACGACGCCGTCCTGCATCGGATCGTAAGTATGCGTGGCACCAAGCTTTTCGGCAACGGCGCGCTTTTCCGGCACCGGATCGAGCGCGATGATCTTGCCAGCGCCGGCGATCTTGGCCGCATTCACCGCGGCAAGACCGATGCCGCCGCAACCGACGACGCACACCGTCTCGCCCGGCGTCACGTCCGTGGTGTTGAACACCGCGCCCGCGCCCGTCGTCACCGCGCAACCGATCAGCGCCGCGCGATCCAGCGGCATCTCGGGATCGATAGCGACACAGGCATGCTCGTGAACCAGCATCTGTTCGGCATAGGCCGACAGATTGAGCATCTGGTTCACCACGCCGCCATTGGCGAGCTTGAGCCGCGGTTCCGCCTTCGGACCACGGCGCGTCTCGGCGCTGACGCACAGGAACATCCGGCCGGTGATGCAGAATTCGCAATGCCCGCAAAAGGCGCTGAGGCAGGTGACGACGGCGTCGCCCACCTTCACCGTGCGCACTTCATCACCCACGGCTTCTACGATGCCGGCTGCCTCGTGGCCCGGAATGGCGGGCAACGGGTGCGGATAGGCGCCATCGACAAAGTGCAGGTCGGACCGGCAAACACCGCATGCAACGGTGCGGATCAGCACCTCATGTGGGCCCGGCTTGGATACGACGACGTCCTCGATCTGAAGCGGCGCCTTGGTTTCGAATATTACTGCGGCTTTCACGGTTTCTCACTTCCCCTCCCCGTGCGCCCTGAGCCTGCCGGGGCGCCCATCAAGCTAGGTTTGATGGGTTCCTCGAAGCGCGTGCCACCTACGTTCCTGGCTGTGACACGGACCTCGACAGGCTCAGTCCGAACGGATGATTGTTGTTCGATCAGGCGGCGTTCAGCGCGACACGCCGATGTCGCCGCTCGAGATTTCGCCAGCACGCGGCGCACCACGATCGTTGGCGATGTCCGCCTTCCAATCGCCGTACTTGCCGAACTCATTGCGAGCGATGGCGCGGGCGTGAACCTCGTCCGGGCCGTCGGCGAGGCGCAGCGTGCGCTGCGACGCCCAGGCGTGCGCGAGACCGAAGTCCTCCGCAACGCCGCCGCCGCCATGCGCCTGCACCGCATCGTCCAGGATCCGCAGCGCCATGTTTGGCGCGAAGACCTTGATCATCGCGATCTCCTGGCTCGCGGCCTTGTTACCAGCCGCATCCATGGTCTGCGCCGCCTTGAGACAAAGAAGACGCGTCATCTCGATCTCGATGCGGCCCTGGGCAATACGCTGCTCCCATACCGAATGATCGGAAATGCGCTTGCCGAACGCGACCCGGCTGAGCAGCCGCTTCGCCATCTTCTCCAGCCCGACTTCGGCCACGCCGATGGTGCGCATGCAGTGATGGATGCGGCCGGGCCCGAGCCGACCCTGCGCGATCTCGAACCCACGCCCTTCGCCAAGGATCACGTTCTCGACCGGCACACGGACGTTGGTGAAGCTGACCTCGCCATGGCCGTGCGGCGCATGATCATAGCCGTAGACCGAAAGCATCCGCTCGATCTTGATACCCGGCGTATCCATCGGCACCAGGACCTGGCTCTGCTGCTGGTGACGCGAGCCCTCGAAGCTCGTCTTCCCCATCAGAATGCCGATCTTGCAGCGCGGATCGCCAACGCCCGACGACCACCATTTGCGACCGTTGATGACGTAATGATCGCCATCCCGCTCGATCCGAGTTTCGATATTGGTCGCATCGGAGGACGCAACGGCCGGCTCGGTCATGAGGAACACCGAGCGAATCTCGCCATTCATCAGCGGGCGGAGCCATCGCTCCTTCTGCTCCAGCGTGCCGTAACGGTGCAGCACTTCCATGTTGCCCGTATCAGGCGCGGAGCAGTTGAAGACCTCGCTCGCCCAGCCGATCTTTCCCATTTCCTCGGCGCACAGCGCATATTCGAGGTTGGTGAGCTGCGTTCCTTCGAACGTGAAGGTGTCATCAACATGCTGCTGGCCCGAATGCGGTGGCATGAAGAAGTTCCACAGGCCCGCCTCGCGCGCCTTGGCCTTGACTTCCTCGATGACCGGGATGACCTTCCACTTGTCGCCGCTATGCGCCTGTTCGTGATATTCGGCCTGGCGCGGCGCGATTTCCGCGTCGATGAAGGCCTTCACGCGGTCCCGGAAGTAGGTCTCGCGCTCGGTCAAGGTGAAGTCCATGGCATCCCTCCGCTTCGCTATTTGACCAAAGCTGTAAAGCGTACCGCATCTTCGGACAAGCACTCGAATCGGCGAGATGACCCCCTGCCTCGGTGAGGTTCCGGCGAATGCAAAAAGGGACTGTTCGTTCGAAAATTAGTCGCTAGGATTGATGGGATGCAGGCTCGGGGGGAACCGGGCGGCGATGGAGAGGAGGTAGGCACACGTCGCTTTCGAGCAAAGCGCGAAGCCATCCTCGCCGCAGCTGCCGACGCGATCAATGAACAAAGCGCGAAGGGCATGACCTTCGCGGATGTAGCGCGGCGCGTGGGGCTGAACACCACAAGCGTCACCTACTATTTCAAGCGAAAAGAGGACCTGGCGGCCGCCGCGTTCGAGCATACGCTCGATTACCTGCTGGTCATGCTGGACACTGCGATGGAGGCGGAAACGCCGGAGGCGCGGGTCGAACGCTATCTAGCGCTCAACATGGCGCGGCTTGCCCGGGTGCAACGTGGCGAGGAACGCCAGATTGCCGGCCTGTCGGACCTGCGGGCGATGGAAGATCCGGTTCGCGCGCGCCTGATGGCGGGCTGGCGCGAAGTGTTCCGCCGCGCGCGCTTGCTCTGGGGCCCGACCGAAACCCGGGCCCAAACCGACCTGAATGGCGCCCGCGCGCACGTTCTGATGGAAAACACTTTCTGGCTGCCGGTGTGGTTGAACCGGTACGACATGGATCAGCTCGCCCGCGTCGAAACCTGTGTCATGGACGTGTTCCGGCGTGGCCTGGCGGCTAGCCAGGCCGAATGGGCGCCCCGCCCCCTCTCCTTGCCGCAAGACTCGTTGGAGGGACGCGACGCGTTCCTGCACGCCGCCACCCGGCTGATCAACGAGCTGGGCTATCGCGGGGCATCGGTGCAACGGATCGCCAGCGAGTTGAACGTCACCAAGGGCAGCTTCTACCATCACCTTGATGCCAAGGATGATCTGGTGATCGCTTGCTATCAGCGCAGCTTCGACACGATCTCCGCGGCGCAGCGACTGGCGGACGAGAAGGGCGGAACGCATTGGGAGCGGCTGTGCGCCATGTTCGCGACGCTGCTGGAAGTGCAATTTTCAGAGACGGCGCCGCTCCTGCGCACCACGGCGCTCAGCGGCTTGCCGATGTCGGTCCGCGCCACAATGGTCGACCGGTCGAACCGCATCGCACGGCGCTTCGCGGGCACGATCTCCGACGGGATCGCCGAAGGTACGATCCGCGCGGTCGATCCGCTGGTCGCGAGCCAGCTGGTGATGGCATTCCTGAACGCGGCCTTCGATATGCGGAAATGGGCCTGGGCGATCCCGCGCGATCGTGCGGTGGCGCTCTACGCCTCGACCCTGGCGTTCGGCATGTTCGATGATCGGATGATCCGGCGCTGATCCGCCCGGCTGATCGCTGACAACGGGTGTTCAAGAACGGCTGATGGCTGAGCCAGCCGTTCTGCGAAGTTGCGCCACGCAGCCACCCTGCCAAGCTAATTTGTCGGCACGCGGCGCGGACGGCCTATCTTGAAGGAACAAGCTCCGGATCGGCGGCGATCCGGAGCTTGCAGGTTTCGTTACTCAATCGAAAGTGCGACGCAGATGGCGCGGCTTACGTGCCGGCTCGCTTCATCAGCACGCCTGCGCGCCAATAGTGGAAGATCCCCCAAGGCGTCAGCATCGCCACGGAGAACATCGCCCAGCGCAGGGACTCAGGCCCGTACACCGGCTTCAGCATGTCGCTGATCTGCCCCACCGCGAACGGCCCCAGGCCGAGACCAAGCAGGCTGGTCGCGAGAAGCGTCAGCGCCGCCCAGGTCGCGCGGAGCCGAAGCGGGGCCAGGTGCTGGATCATGGCATAGGTCGGCCCGATATAGGCGCCAGCGAATATGGCGGCGACGAAGTAGGAGCTGAGCGCCAGCCAGAGATGATCCACGAAGTAGAAGCCGAGCGCGAACGGGAAGGCGATGACCTTCATGATCACGACCACGAAGCTCTGCGCGTAGATGCCCTTGTTACGGGCGGCGCGATCACAGAACCAGCCACCGAGCATGGCGGAGAAGCCCGCCACGAACGCCGCGGGAAGCGCGACGTACTTCGAGACATCCAGCATCGACATGCCAAGCGAGCGCTGCATGTAGCTCGGTCCCCAGCCAGTCACGGCATAGCCGACCAGTGAGGTAATGGTGATCGCGGCGACGAGGTGGAAGGCGGCGCGATTATGCCAGAGGGAAGCGATGCCCTTCCACAGACCGATCGCCGGGGCGTCGGCCGGAGATGCGGGTGCCTTGCCGTCCGCGAGGCCACGGCGCGGCTCGACCACGAACAGCTTCATGATCACGGCAAGCGCAATGCCCGGCAAACCGACGACCATCATCGCCGCGCGCCAGCCGTAGGAGTGCGCCACAAAGCCGCCGATCACCATGCCAAGACCGCCGCCCAACAAGACACCCAGCGAATAGATCGCCATGGCGCTCGCGCGCTTTTCCGGGGGATAAAGGTCCGCAATGATCGACTGGCTGGGCGGACCGAAACCGGCCTCGCCAATGCCAACGCCGATCCTCGACAGCATCAAATGGGTGAAATTCTGTGCCACGCCGCACAGCGCCGTCATGGCGCTCCAGAAGGCCAGACTGATCGCGATGATGTTGCTGCGGCTCGATCGATCCGCCAGGCGTGCGATCGGCAGGCCGAGCGTGGCGTAGAACAGCGCGAAGATAAGGCCCGACAGCAGGCCAAGCTGAGCATCCGAGAGCTTCAGGTCAGCCTTGATCGCCTCCAGCAGAATGGCAAGGATCTGCCGATCCATGAAACTGAAAAAATAGGCGATGGTCAGCAGTGCCAGCGTCCAACCTCTCCTGCGGATCGCCCGCGCGTCGCGCTCGTCGTGCGACCACGTGGTGCTGGCATCCATATCTCTCTCCTAATCGTGATCTTATCGCGGCAGCTTAAACGAGCCGCCGCGACAAGCCAGCCTGTCAACTCGGCTGCAACGCTTCGAAACAAACGTTGCAGCCGTGAATCAGAACCGCTGGGATACTGCTGCCTTCAGCGTAAAGCCAAGAGGTGATGCAGTGAAGCTGTCGTAATTCGGATCCAGCCGAGCGAACGGCGGCTCGCGATCGAAGATGTTGACTGCCGACAGGGTGAAGGTCGTGCCGCTTTCGAGCGCCAGGCGGTAGGTGGCATCGAACGTCCGCCACGAGCCGATCTCCTTGCCGCGCGTGTTGGCGGCACCGCCAAGCGCACCAAGGTTCGGCCCGAAGATCGCGGCGCCGCGCTGATCGGTGTAACCGTCGACGTAATTGAACTGCAAGCGGAGCGAATGCGCGCCCGTGTCGCCCTGAACGTACCAGTTCCCGCGCCATTGCGGGATCGGATAGGACGTCGTCTGGAAGTTCAACTGACCCACGGCGTCGAAAGCCGGCTGCACCAGCACGCCTTCGACCACCAGATCATCGACCTTATAGTCGATGACATAGGTCGCAGCGCCACCCACCACGATGTCGACGGGGCCAAGCTCGCCGCGATAATTGGCGGTGAAATCCAAACCCGACGTCTTCACGTCAGCGCTGTTGAACACCTGCGCCCGCAGCCGGCTGACGTTGTTGATGCCGCAACCGGTTGCGTTGAAGGTGAAGCGGGCCTGCAGCGCCGCATAGGCAGGATTGCCGCAATTGGCCGAGCCAGTGGCGCCAAACAGCGCGTTTGTGAGGCCGGAGACGGGCTCGGACTCGATCGGCCCGGCGAATTCGTAGCGCCAGTAATCGAGGCTGGCGTTGAACGGTCCGCTGTCGATCAGGACGCCGGCGTTGTAAGTGGTCGCGCTTTCGGGCTTGAGGTTCGGATCACCGAACACCTCAACCGCACGGAAGCCGGTTCCGATCACCTGCAGCGACACCACCGAGCCGGAGAGGTTCTGCGGCGGCGGGCCGCGGAAGCTGGTTCCCACGCCACCGCGAAGGCCGAGCCAATCGGTCACTTCGACCTTCAGGCGCGCCTGCGGATCGAAGGTGGAGCCGACTGCGCCGCCATAATCCTCGTAGCGGGCAGAAAGTTGAAGGTTGATGGCGTTGATGATCGGAACCTGAAGTTCCGCGAAGAGCGCATAGACGTCTGCATCGGCGTCCTGCTCCGGATTGGTGCCAAGGAAGCCCAACGCACCCGTCTGCGGATTGCACGTGGCGTTAGGGTTCAGCGGCGTGCCGGGGCAGGGATAAACGGCGATGTTGGAATCGGCGTTCAGGCGTCGCTGAAAGGTGTTCTTGCGATACTGGCCACCAAGCGCGAAGCCAATTGCTTCATCTGCCCACAGGCGAACACCTGTGCGGCCGGAGATCGACATGTCGCCGACGAATTGCTGCGTGCGCAGCTTCGTATTGGGGGTGCGGAAGAACAGATCAATTGTCGAGGGATCGTTGATCAGCCCGGCGCCCGGCGTCAGGCTGAAGCCCGCCGGGTTGCGCGTGCCGGCATAGTTCGGGTTTGCCACGCCGTTCACGGCATTGGCGGCGACGCTGGTCGAGAAAGGATTGAAATAGGTGCAGCCGTTCGTGCCGGCCAGGCCGGCAAGCTGTGCCGGCGTCAGCCCCGCGCGTGACGCCGTGCTGGCATAAGCGCAATCAGGACCGCCGAACCCCGCCAGCGCGTTCTGCAACAGATCACCGAAGGAGTCGGTGCCGTCATAGTCACGCTCATATTGGCTGAAGGTGAAGCCGGTCGCGAAGTCGATGTCGCTGGATAGCTGGACGTTCAAGTCCGCCGTGAAGCGGAACGCCTCCGTGTCACGCTTGGAAATAGCCGAACCGCGATCGTTGCTGTCACTCTGAAACAGCGGATTGCCGCCGAGCAGAAAGGGTCGGAACAGCACTGGCAGGCCAACCGCGCTGTCCAGCCCGCCGGCAGCATTGCGGGTGCACCCGGCCTGGGCGCCATAGAGGGCGCAATAGTCCTGCAGCGCCGGCGAATAGCCCGGGATGACGAACAGGGCATTGTTGCCGAGTGCCGCATTCGTGGAGGGCGGCAGCGTGGGAAGATAACTCGGCGAGCTCGTCACCCGCGTGTTGGTGAACGAGTAAAGGCCAGAGAAACGCAGCGACGCATTGTCCGCCACGTCGAACTCGGTTTCCAGATAGGCCTGCATGCGCTCTTCAGGCTCGACCAGATTGTCGAACTGGCCGAACTGGGTGAAGCAGCGATCGGTATTCGAGCCCGGCGCGCTGCGGAACCCGCCGAGGCCCTCGCATCCAAGATCCGTGGTCAGGTTGATCCCGCCAACGGTGCCGTTGAAGTCGAAATTGCCCGGATTGCCGCCGCCCGTCCAGGCGCCCTGCGGATTTTCGGGATAGGATCGCACGGCGAAGTCGCGATCGGTGAAGCGCAGTTCGGAGCGGCGCTGATATCCCACGGCGGCGAAGACGCGAAAGCCTTCCTGATCGTGGCCGAACGACGCGGCGCCGCCGTAATCGCCCTTCGAACCATCGATCCAGCGATAGTCTCCGGAAACCAGAAACCCTTCCTGATCGGTGCGGGTGATGAAGTTCACCACGCCCGCGATCGCATCCGATCCGTAGGTGGCCGCGGCGCCATCCTTGAGGATTTCGATGCGGCCGATCGCGGCGGCGGGGAACATGTTGACGTCAACGATCGGGATGCCGAGCCCGGAGGGGACCATTCGCTTGCCGTTCAGCAGCACCAGGGTGCGCTGTGGCCCGAGCCCGCGAAGGTTGACCGAGGCAACGCCCTCGGACCCTTGCGCGCGATTGTCGAACTGGTTCGCGTCACCGACTGTGCCATTCGCCACAGTCAGATTCTTCAGCAGATCGACAGCCGTCGGCGCGCCCTGCTTGGCGAGTTCCTCGCTGGAGATCACATCGACCGGCACCGCCAGATTTTCCGGCGTGCCGCGGATCAACGTGCCCGTCACGACAATATCGGGTGCCGATGAGGCTTCGGCTACATCAGGAGAGGTCTGGGCCGGAAGTGGATCGCCGCCAATCTGGGCCTGCGCCGTACCCATCGCGAGCGCCCAAGCGAGCGCAGACGCACTTACCCGGACGAAAACCGCTTTCGCCATTCTCTCTCTCCCAATGTTGGTTGGCGTCTGTGTGCGCCATACCGGTTCATCGAATAGACGCTGAGGGTTCCGCTGCGTCAAGCATGAAAACACGAGAGCAAAAGGGATTAAACGAAAAAGCGGCGACAGCCCCGCTGGGCTGCCGCCGCCATACTCATTGTTTTAGAACGCGTTTCAATAACCGTTTAGACGCGCGAAACGATCGCGGTGATAAGAAGCCGTGCCCCACATGGTTTCCAGAACAGCAGAGCGCTTCAGATACAGACCGGCGTCATATTCATCGGTCATGCCGACACCGCCGTGCAGCTGAACCATTTCCCGGCTGACAACGCGCAGCGTATCATTGGCGATCGCCTTCGACAGGCTGACCGCCTGATCGATGTCCGAGCGGCCGGCGTCAATCGCCTCGAGCGCGCCCTCCACGGCAGAGCGCATGAGTTCAAGCTCGGTCTTCATCTTCGCCATGCGGTGCTGCAGTGCCTGGAAGGTCGAGAGGACCTGCCCGAACTGCACGCGGTGCTTCAGATAATCGAGCGTCTGATTGAACGCGCTGTCCGCCATGCCGAGCATCTCTGCGGCCGTCACGGCAGTGGCACGGTCGACAATAGCCTGGGTCAGGTCCGCACCGCCGAGCTTCTCGGCCGGAGCATCGCGGAATTCGATGTCCGCGTGGCTGCGGCTGTCCACCATCTTGCGGGCAGAAACGGTCACCCCCTCACCCTTGGCAACGAGGTACAAGCCGTCGGCGGCCGCCACGATGAACACGTCGGCCCCGTCGCCCTCGGCCACGAACCGCTTGGTACCGGTGAGCTTGCCAGCGGAAACCGACGCCTTGATCGCGCCGCCGTGGACGGGCGCTTCGTCGATCGCGAGCGTCGCGACCGCCTCGCCCGAAGCCAGCTTCGGCAGCCACTCCTGCTTCGCCGCATCGGATGCGCCCATCACGATCGCGGTGGCCGCCACTGCGGTGGACGACAAAGGCGATACGGCCAGGTTGCGCCCAAGCTGCTCGACCACCAGACCCAGCGACAGATAGCCAAAGGCCGACCCGCCGAATTCCTCCGGGATCACCACGCCGGCCCAGCCCATCTGGGTGACGGTAGTCCACGCCTCAGCATCAAAGCCCTTTGCGGGAGCCGCATCACGCAGCTTTCGGAAGGCCGCGATGGGGGATTCATTGTCCGCCCATTCGCGCGCCATGTCCCGCAGCATCACCTGTTCGTCGTTCAACACCGCCATGTCATCAAACCCCAATCAAAGGACTTGCCGGGGAGGAGGAGCGTCTGGCGCACTCCTCCTCGACCCGGCCCTCTCCGACGCGTGTCTTGCCGCGCCTAACCGAACTCACTGGTGATCGAGCATCCCGAGAATGCGCTTGGCGATCACGTTATTCTGAATTTCCGACGAGCCGCCGTAGATTGAAACGGCCTTGCCCCACAGCCAGGTGCGCGTCTGGGCGAGCTCCTCCTGAGCGAAGCCTTCGCCTTCCCAGCCAAGCCCCTGCATGCCCATGATCTCGATCGCAAGTTCGGCGCGGTCCTGGGTAATCCGCGCGCCGACGTTCTTCATGACGCTGGTCGCGGCGGACGGCCCGGCATTGCCCTTCGCCTCCAGCGCCGCGCGGCGCAGCGTGAGCGCAAAGGCACGCTGATCCATCTCATGCTTGATGATGCGGGTCCTGAGATCGCCGTCCGACAGGCGGCCTTCCGCATCGAGCTCACGATATTTCTTGGCAATAGACGGGATCGGCTCACCCTGGTTCATGCGGCCCTGCGATCCGCCGCCCCCGGAGAGCGAATTGCGCTCATGCTGCAAAAGGCGCGTGCCGATTTCCCAGCCCTGTCCTTCGCGGCCGACCAGATTTTCTTTTGGCACCTTCACGTTGGTGAAGAAGGTTTCGCAGAACGGCGAGGCGCCGGAGATTAGCTTGATCGGGCGCGTCTCAACGCCTTCCGCATCCATGTCGATCAGCAGGAAGCTGATGCCGGCGTGCTTCTGTGACTTGTCGGTGCGCACAAGCGCGAAGCACTTGTCCGCCCATTGACCGCCGGAAGTCCAGGTCTTCTGCCCATTGACAATGTAGTGATCGCCCTTGTCCTCGGCGAAGGTCTGAAGGCTGGCGAGATCCGAACCGGCGCCTGGTTCGGAATAGCCCTGGCACCAGCGGACCTCGCCGCGAACGATGCCCGGAATATGCTTCCGCTTCTGTTCCTCATTGCCATATTCGAGCAAGGTCGGGCCGAACATCATCACGCCCATGCCGCCGATCGGGTTCCACGCCCCGATGCGCATCATCTCCTCACCGAGCACCCGCGCCTGTTCACGCGTCAGCCCGCCGCCGCCGAGTTCCGCCGGCCAGGTCGGGACACCCCAACCCTTTTCACCCATCGCCTCGCGCCAAGCCTTCTGATCCGGCGTCTCGTCAGTCGGACCATCCACGGCAGACATTGCATTGTCCTTGCCACGCAGGCTCTGCGGGAAATTGGCCTCAAGCCACGTCCGCGCTTCCTGGCGGAAGCCCTCCAGCGAGTCAGTGGAACGGTCTAGTTCGGCGACACTTGCCATCAATCAAATCTCCGAAGCCGATTCTGAAGATCGGGTATGGCCGGGACATGGCACGTTTCGCGTCTCAAGCAAAGGGACAAGGCGCTTTAGCTCGGCTAGGTAAAACGTGGGAGAGCCAGAGCGATGCGATTCGAACATCGTGCCGTGCCGATTGCGGTGATCGCCATGCTGATCGATTCGATCGGTTTCGGGATCGTATTGCCGGTATTGCCGTCGCTGATCGTGGAACTGGGCAAGGTACCGCTTGCCGAAGCGACGCGGATCGGCGGGTACATGCTGGCGGTCTATGCCGTAACTCACTTCTTCGCCGGGCCGGTGATCGGGAGCCTATCGGATCGGTTTGGCCGCCGCCGCGTGCTGCTGGCGAGTCTCGGGTGCTTTGCAGTCGATTATGCATTGATGGCAGTCGCGCCATCGCTCGGCTGGCTGTTCGCCGGCCGCGCGATCGCCGGGATCGCTGGCGCGACCTACGGCCCGGCCAATGCGGTGATCGCGGACGTGACGCCACCCGAGAAGCGAGGCCCGGCCTTTGGCTTGCTGGGCGCGGCCTTCGGCGGCGGCTTCATCCTGGGGCCGGCGATCGGTGGCTTGCTGGCAGACCAGGGCGCACGCGCGCCGTTCTTCGCCGCGGCGGGGCTCGCTTTCGTCAACATGGTGCTGATCCTCGCGTTCATGCCCGAAACGCTGCCGCCGGAGCGGCGGCGTGCATTTGACTGGAAGCGGGCAAACGCCGTGGGCGCTTTCGCCCCGCTGTTCCAGAGCGCGGGAGCAAGCGCGCTGCTGGCGGGCGCATTGGTCTGGCAGGTGGCTCATATGGTCTATCCGTCCACCTGGGCCTTTTTCGCGGCGCTTGCGCTGGGTTGGAATGCAGAGGCCGTCGGCTGGTCGCTCGCAGCGAGTGGGCTGGCCATGATGTTCGCTCAGGTCGTCCTGATCCGGCCGGCAATTCGTTATCTGGGGGAGGAGCGAACGGTACTGATCGGGCTGGCGAGCGGCGCGATCGTCTTTGCCGGATATGTCTTCGTGCGGGAGGGGTGGCAGATATATGCCCTCATTGCGGTGGGCGCGCTCACCGGCCTGGTCTTCCCGTCGATCAACGCGCTGCTGTCGTCCCGCGTCGATCCGTCCAACCAAGGCGCACTGCAGGGCGGCATGGCGAGCCTCGCCAGCATTGCCGCGATCGTCGGCCCCGTTGCGATGACTCAAGCGCTGGCGCTCGGCGCGGAGCGCGGACATGCCGGCGGCGCGTTCCTCCTGGCCGCCATCCTGTGCCTAATCACCTTCTGCATCTTCTTGTTCGGCGTAGTTCGGCGGCCCGGCCGGCTTGCCTGACCAGCCCGGCCCCACCATCTGCTGCGCGACACAACGGAGGAACGGATGATCGATCTCTATTATTGGCCGACGCCGAACGGCCACAAGATCACGCTGTTTCTCGAGGAAGCGGGCCTCGAGTACACCATCAAGCCTGTGAACATCGGAGCGGGAGAGCAATTCCAGCCCGATTTCCTGAAGATCGCGCCGAACAACCGTATGCCGGCGATCGTGGACCACGCCCCGAAGGACGGCGGCGAGCCCGTTTCCGTGTTCGAATCGGGTGCGATCCTGCTGTACCTTGCGGAAAAGACCGGGCGGTTCGGCGGCGAAAGCGTCCGTGCGCGCGCCGAGGTGAACCAATGGCTGATGTGGCAGATGGGCGGTCTGGGCCCGATGCTGGGGCAAAACCACCATTTCCGCAACTATGCCCCGGAAAAGGTACCCTATGCGATCGATCGCTATCTGAAGGAGACGAACCGGCTGTACGGCGTGCTTGACCGGCGCCTGGCAGACCGGCGTTTCGCGGCAGGCGACGATTATTCGATCGCTGACATGGCCAGCTATCCCTGGATCCTGCCTGACGCGCAGGGGCAGGACCTTGCGGATTTCCCAAACCTGGCGCGCTGGCATGAGGCCATCAAGGCGCGACCCGCAACCGAGCGGGCCTATGCCCGCGCCAAGGAGGTCCAGGCGCAATCCGCTCCGATGAGTGAGGAAGCCAAGAAGGTGCTCTTCGGACAGACCGCCGCGACCGGTCGCTGAGCATCGGCGACGTCGATCTGCCACGATAGCCGCCCCCCTTTCCTTGGAGGCGCGGCTATCGCCTAGGCGTCGACCTGCAGGCGCGACGGCGCACGAGCGGCTATGCCGTTCGGCGTCGGCGGATCAGCCTTCGCGGCCTGGCCGGCGGCTGCCGCCGGTGTCGAGATGGAAGCCGGCGTCGATGCGCAGGACCTCTCCGGTGATCGCCTTGCCCGCCGGGTCCAGCAGCATCTCAATCGGACCGGCGATATCCTCTGCCTGCGGCGCCATCGCCATCGGCGTGCGCTTCGCGATATTGTGGTCGAGCTTCGCCTTGCCCTCCTCGCCGAGCGCCTTCTCGAACCACCCCGTCCCGACATAGCCCGGCGCAACCGCGTTTACGCGGATCGCCGGCGCGAGAACGCGGGCGAGGCTCTGCGTCATGGTGATCAGCGCGCCCTTCGACGCCGCATAGGCGATCGACGAGCCGACCCCATGCAGGCCAGCTATCGAGGCGACGTTCACCACCGCGCTCATCGACCCACTTTGCATCGCCGGCACGCAAGCGCGAACCATTTGGAACGCGGCAATGGTGTTCAGCCTGTAAATGTCCACGAAGTCTTCCGCGTCCAAGCCGTGCAGATCCTCATGCGCGACATGCTTGGTACGGCCGGCATTATTCACAAGGAAGTCGAGTCGCCCGAACGTCTCCATCGCCGTCGCAACGAGCTTCCGGCATTCCGCATCATCGGCGATGTCGGCCTTAACCGCGATCGATCCGTTCGCGACTTCTTCGGCAAGCCCCTCTGCCTCGGTACGACTATGAGCGTAATTGATCACGCTCTGCACGCCGCGGGCGGCAAGCCGCCGAACAACCGCGGCCCCGATCCCGGTCCCGCCGCCGGTTACGATCGCAACACCTCCCCGCATCATCAACCTCCTTAATTTTGAATGTCGCGTATGCCATTCGGAAGAGCCTGCCGCTAGCGACGTCGCATGGAGAGTATCGCAGACCTTCTGGCGCAGCCCTTTGGCACCCTGCCCGACCTCATCCGGCAACATGCCAGCAATCAGCCTGACAAGATCGCCATCACGGATGGCGATGCCGAGCTGACCTACCGCGCGCTGAACGCGCTGATGGATCGTGCGGCCGCGGCGCTTCAGCGCGACGGCACGGCTCAGGGCCAGGCCGTGGCGATGGTGAGCTACCCCAGCGTCGCGCAGGCTGCCGTGTTCCTGGCGGCTGTACGCGCGGGCTCGATCGCGGCGCCGATCCAGCCGTCGGCAACGCCGGAGCAGATTGCCGGCATGATCGGCGACAGTGGCGCCAATCTGGTGTTCCTGGATAAAGCCAACGCCGAAGCGCTCGCCTCTGAAACGCTGAGCGCGCGGATCGTTATGCTGGAAGAACTCGACCGCTGGCTGGCTCCTGAAGGTGCGACGCCGGATGCGGTGACCGTTCACCCGAACGACGGGTTCAACATCATCTATTCGTCCGGAACGACGGGGATCCCGAAGGGCATCGTTCAGAGCCATGCGATGCGGTGGCAGCATCTGTCCCGCAACAGCGCCGCCGGGTTCGACACAGCGGTGACGCTCCTTGCCACCCCGCTTTATTCCAACACGACGCTGGTCAGCTTCCTGCCCACACTCGCCTGGGGTGGAACGGCGGTGCTGATGAAGAAGTTCGACGCGCACCGCTATCTGGAGCTCGCCGAGCAGTATCGCGCCACGCATACCATGCTGGTGCCGGTCCAGTATCAGCGCATCATGGCCCTCTCGGACTTCGACCGCTTCGATCTCTCGTCATTTCGCTTCAAGACGTGCACGTCCGCGCCGTTCAAGGCGGAACTGAAGCGCGATGTGCTGAACCGCTGGCCCGGCAAACTGGTCGAATATTACGGCATGACCGAGGGGGGCGCGTCGTTCATCCTTGCCGCGGATGAGTTTCCTGACAAGCTGCACACGGTCGGGCGTTTGTCGCCCGGGCATGAAGCAATCCTGCTCGACGACGAGGGCAACGAAGTGGCGCCCGGCGAGATGGGCGAGATCGTCGGGCGCTCGCCCGCGATGATGAACGGCTATCACAAGCGCGAGGGCGCCACGCGCGATGCGGAATACCATGACGCCCAAGGCAATCGCTGGATCAGGCATGGCGATGTCGGTCGGTTCGATGAGGATGGCTTTCTGATCCTGATGGATCGCAAGAAGGACATGATCATTTCCGGCGGCTTCAACATCTATCCGTCTGACCTTGAGGCGGTACTCGCACAGCATCCTGCCGTTGCCGACTGCACGGTGGTTGGAGTGCCGAGCGAGGAATGGGGTGAAACGCCGGTGGGCTTCTACGTGCCCCGTGCCGGCGCCAGCGAGAGCGCAGAAGACGTGCGCGCGGCGACCAATGCGAAGCTCGGCAAGACCCAGCGACTTTCCGCGCTGTACGTGACCGATGAACTGCCGCGCAGCGCGATCGGCAAGGTATTGAAGCGGGAGTTGCGGGACCGGCTTTCCGCAGGCGAATTCCGGGGGGAAACAGCATGACGAGCCTGAAAACGATTTTGAACAATCTGGTGCCCATGGCGGAAGGCACCGGCTGGCGCGGAGAAATTCCGGATAGCTGGCTGCAAGGACGCACCGCTTATGGCGGCCTTTCCGCCGCCATGGCGCTGCATTGCGCGATGCAGTCCGATGACGATCTTCCCCCGCTGCGCTCGGCACAGGTCAGCTTCATCGGCCCGCTTTCCGGACACGTCATGGTGACGACGCATCGCCTCCGTCGTGGCAAGAACGCCGCCTTTATCCAGGCAGATATCGAGAGCGAAGCGGGGCTCGGGCTGCGCTGCACCTTTGTCTTCATGCGCGCGATCGACAGCGAGATCGATTACGCGACCACCACGGTGCCCGACTTCGAACAGCCCGGACCGGAAGAGAAGACCTTCAAGGGCAATCCGCATGTCGCCTTCACCCAGAATTTCGAGTTCCTCGACCGGCGGGATGGCGCCGACCTTCAGCCGGCGGAGTGGCTCCGCTGGACCCGCCTGAACGAGCGCGACGGGATCGACCCGATGGTAGAGCTGATTGCGGTGGGGGACTGCCTGCCGCCGGCGGCGCTGCGCCTGCTGGGGCGCAATGTGCCGATGAGCTCGATGACGTGGATTCTCAACGTGCTGGGCCCGGCTCCTCGAACCGAAGATGGGTGGTGGCTGCTGCGTTCCAACGCGGATTACGCACGCGCGGGAAGCTCGTCGCAGCAGATGGGGATCTGGAACAGCGCCGGCGAAATGGTGGCGGAACAGATGCAATCAGTCGCCGTGTTCGCCTGATTCACCGGCGTTCGCAGCCGTCCGCGACGACAAGTTGCGACACTTTCCGCGGGCGGTGGCACAGTCGGGCGACAGATCGGTTTCATAAGGGCCTCATCGACGGACATCTGCTCCGTCCACACGAAGGACTCTGAAGCCATGAAACGCCTCCTCATCGCCGCTGCGCTCAGCGCAACCACCCTCGCCGGCGTGGCCGTCGCGCAGAACCCTGCGCCGTCGGCCGCAATGGCCAAGCGCGGACCGGCGGCGGCCGACACCAATGGTGACGGCATCGTCACCCGCACCGAAGCCTCTGCCGCTGCCGACGCGCTGTTCGCCCGCTTCGACGCCAATCGGGACGGCAAGATCTCGGCAGACGAACGTCGCGGTCGACGCGGGGCCGATGCACCTGACATGACGCAGCAGCAGTTTCGTGAGCGCGCCATGAAGCGCTTCGACCTGGCGGATGCGAACAAGGACGGCCGCATCGATCAGGCGGAGCGCCAGAACATGCGGGGCAAGCGCGGGGATCACCGCCGTGGTGGCATGATGCACCATGGTGGCGGCAAGGGCGGTATGGGCATGATGATGCGCGCGGACGCGAACCGCGACGGCATCCTGACCAAGGCCGAAGCAACCGCTGCCGCCGCTGCAATGTTCGATCGGGCGGACACCAACAAGGATGGTCGGATCGACCAGGCTGAGCAGGAAGCTGCACGCGCCCAGATGAAGAACCGGATGGGCGCACGGCCGAACCCCGCTGCCGTGAAGTAAGGCAGAACAGCCATCCCTCGCGCCGGGCGTGCCCCGCCCGGTGCTTTTCGCGGAAGAGTGACATGCTAGACGGCGATCCCATGGTCGATACGCCTCACCTGCTGCTCGTCGATGACGAGCGTTCAATCCGCGAGCCGCTCGCGCAATATCTCACCAAGCAAGGCTTTCGCGTTACGCAGGTCGGCGACGCGGAGGCCGCGCGCACGCGGCTGGGCGCTTATGCGATCGACCTCGTGGTGCTCGACATCATGATGCCGGGGGAGGACGGCCTGAGCCTCTGCCGCTACATCCGGGCGACCAGCGACACGCCCGTCATCCTTCTGACCGCCCGGACGGAGGAAACCGACCGGATCGTCGGGCTCGAGATGGGCGCCGACGATTACATGGTGAAGCCCTTCTCACCGCGGGAGTTAGCCGCTCGGATCAAGGTGGTGCTGCGCCGTCTGCAGGCTGGTGGCACGCGCCAGCACGCGCCAGATGCCGCAGCCTATGCCTTCGCCGGATGGATCCTGAAAACGGGCGAGCGCACGCTAGTGGATCAGGAGGGCGTCGCCGTTCCGCTCTCCACCGGCGAGTTCAACCTCCTTCATGCGCTCGTCACCCGCCCGCGCCAGGTGCTCACGCGCGACCAGTTGCTGGATCTGACCCAGGGGCGAGAAGCGGCGGCATTCGATCGCGCCATCGACAATCAGGTGAGCCGTCTGCGCAAGAAGATCGAAACCGACGTCAAGAACCCGCAGCTGATCAAGACGGTATGGGGCGGCGGCTACACGCTTGCGACAGAGGTGACGCGCTTGTGAAGCTGCCGTATCCTCGAAACCTTTCCGGCCAGCTTGCCCTTCTACTCGCTCTGGCGCTTTTCGCCGCGCAGGCGATCAATCTTGCGCTGGTCCTGCGCGAGCGGGCCAACTTTCGGCTGGCGCAGGCGACCCGCCCCGCCGCCGTTCGGATTGCCGATGCGCTCGATCATGCCATGGACCGACGAACGGCGCAGGAGCGCAGCCGGGTCCGGCGGCGCGACACCAATCCCATCCCGAGCGATCTGGAACGCATGCCGATGATCGCGGCCGAGCTTCGTACGCAGTTGGCCGAACTGGGGATCTCCGCCGGCCGGATCGATACCGGCATCCGATTGCGCATTCATGAACCCAAACACCGTGGAGACCGGCTGATCGGGCGGCATAATGATACGCTGCTGATCGCCGTTCAGCTCGCCGACGGATCCTGGATCACCACCAACGCGCCGTGGCCGCGGCGAGACAATCGAATCCTATGGGCATTGCTGTCCCAGACGCTAATCATTTACATCCTGATCTTGCTGCCCGTTCTGTGGATTACCCGCCGGATTTCCCGTCCGCTGCGAGGACTGGCCGGTGCAGCGCGCTCCTTTGCGCCCCGCAAGGAATTGCCACCCCTCCCTGTTGAGGGGCCGAGCGACGTGCGCGACGTGATTGTCGCGTTCAACGGCCTCGCGCAGCGCGTCACGGCTATGCTGGACGAAAAGGATCGCATGCTCGGCGCGATCGGCCATGATCTTCGCACGCCGCTGGCCGCGCTGAGGGTGCGCATCGAGTCCGTCGAGGACGAGCAGGACCGCGCGCGCATGGCAGACACGATCGCGGAAATGAGCCGCACGCTCGACGACATCCTCTCCCTTGCGCGCCTGGGCCGCCCGAGCGAACCCGTCACAGAAGTCGATCTTAACGCGCTGGTGGATGCCGTGGTGGACGATTTCCACGACCTTGGCGCGGAGGTTCTCTTCGAAGCGGATGCGCGGCTGCGAATGCACCTGCGGCCGACGCTGTTCAGGCGCGCCGTGCGAAACCTGATCGAGAATGCGATCAAATATGCCGGCTCGGCCGAGGTAACGATCCTGCGCGAGCCAACGACCATCCGCGTTTGCGTCGCCGATCGTGGTCCAGGAATACCGGAAGATGGGTTGGTGAAGGTTTTCGATCCCTTCACGCGCCTTGAGACTTCCCGAAATCGGGAAACTGGCGGTATCGGCCTTGGGCTGGCACTGGCGCAGGCGATCGTTCAGGATGCGGGCGGCACGATCACCCTGGCCAATCGCCCCGGAGGCGGATTGGTGGCAACCATCGCTCTTCCCGTAGGTGCGACCGCGCAGGGCTGATCGGTACCAGCGGGAACGTACACATGATCCGCGCGCGGGCTTGCCTCCTGATCAATGTGCGGCAAAGAGCACCCGCGAGGGAGCCACGCACATGTCCATCCAATCCGACCGCTGGATTCGCGAGCAGGCGCTTGCGCACGGCATGATCGAACCGTTCGTGGAGGCCCAGCGGCGCGACGGCTGCATCAGCTATGGTCTCAGCTCTTACGGCTATGACGCTAGAGTTGCTGATGAATTCAAGATCTTTACCAACGTCGATTCTGCGACGGTCGATCCCAAGGACTTCGCTGCCAACAGCTTTGTCGATCGCAAGACCGACGTGTGCATCATCCCGCCCAACAGCTTCGCACTCGCCCGCACGGTGGAATATTTTCGCGTTCCGCGTGACGTGCTGGTGATATGCCTTGGCAAGTCCACGTACGCGCGCTGCGGCATCATCGTGAACGTCACGCCGCTGGAACCGGGCTGGCAGGGGCATGTCACGTTGGAATTCTCCAACACCACCCCGCTCCCCGCGAAGATCTACGCCAATGAGGGCGCGTGCCAGTTCCTGTTCCTGCAAGGCAATGAGCCGTGCGAGACTAGCTATGCCGACCGGGCCGGCAAATATATGGGGCAGCTTGGCGTGACATTGCCGCGCCTGTGAAATCAGAAGAAGGTTGTTAGGCGTCCGGCGGTTAGGCGAAAGTCTTCCTACCTGACATGAACGTCTCCCACGTGCATCTTGGATGCTCGTTGCCCGCCGTGCGCCGTCCGGGAGCTCGATTTCCGGCCGGCGCATCCCCGATCAGTCGGCGAGTTCGTCGACCTTGATCGGGAAGGTGATGGAGCAGAAAGCGCAATCCACGCCGATCACGCCATCGGCGTCGGCCATCGCCATCCGTTCGTCAGCCGGGAATTTCGCGAGCACCGAGCGGATGTAGTCAGCGTCGCAGCGACATCCGCGTGACAGGCCCGTGCTGGCCATCACGCGCACCTCATCCTCCTCGTTGAAAAGCCGCCATATCAGCGTTTCCAGCGGGAGAGTGGCGTCCGCTAGCTCCTCCGCACCGACCGTCGCACCAAGCGCAGCGACATGCTCCCATTCGGGATGGTCCATTTTGGCGTGAAGCCGCTCGCGGCCTTCCTCACCCTCCGGCAGATGCTGGAGCAGCAAGCCGCCAGCAACGCAGCGACCATCCTGGTGAGTGAAGCCGACGCGCACTTGCGTCGGGATCTGCTCCGACTGGGCGAAATAGCTCTGCACGGCGTCCGCCAGGCGGTCGCCGTCCAACGGCACAATCCCCTGATAACGCTCGCCCGTCGCTGCCAGATCGAAGGTGATGGCAAGATAGCCCTGGCCGAACAGCGCGAACAGGGTGGGATCCACCGGCGCTTCGGCGAGGCGATCCTCGTCGAACTGAACATAGCCGCGGATCTCGCCGCCACGATAGTCACACACCAGCAGCCGGACGACCCCGTGCTCGCTTTGCGTCTGCAGGGTCAGTTGACCGTTCACGTCCTTCAGGGTCGCGCCGACCAGCGCCGTCAGCGTCAACGCTTCGGCGAGCAGCGCCTCGATCGCGGGCGGATAGGCGTGGACGGAGAGGATCGTATCGAGCACCGGGCCGAGCCGGACCATCCGGCCCCGCGCGTTCCGGGCCGGGATGGCGAAGCCGATCGCACGGTCCAAGTCATTCGAAATCGTATCTGCCATATCCACCATTCGCGCTGAGCTGGTAAAGCCCCGTCCGCTTCCTTCAGGTGAAGACGTGCAGCGCTTCGATCAGCTCAGCACAAACGGGACCCCGAGAGCTTCAGATGGGAAGCCGTGCCACCGTGATCAACCGATCTGCCCAAAGCACCAGCGAAGGATGGATTTCTGCGCGTGGAGGCGGTTTTCCGCCTCGGCCCAGATCAGCGACTGCGAACCATCGATCACATCGACGGTGACCTCCTCGCCGCGGTGGGCGGGAAGGCAGTGCAGGAACTTCGCATCCGGCTTTGCCGTGGCCATGAGTGCCGCATCGACCTGGAACGGCATCATTGCGGCGAGCTTAGTGTCGGCATGGGCCTGGCCCATGGAAATCCACGTATCGGTGACGACAATGTCCGCGCCCTCGACCGCCTCACGCGCGTTGCCGACCACCGTGGCGCGCCCGTTGCCGAGCGCGAGATCAGCCTCGGTCGGCTGAAATCCCTGCGGGCAGGCGGCAACCACGTCGAACTGCATCAGCCCGGCTGCCTCGACAATCGAGGCGAGCACGTTGTTGCCATCGCCCAGCCATGCAACCTTGAGCCCGGGCAGCGACTTGCCCTGTTCGATCACGGTCAGCAGATCGGCGACGATCTGGCACGGGTGCGACGCGTCGGTGAGGCCGTTGATCACCGGAACGCTCGCATAATGCGCCATTTCCTCGACCTTTGCATGATCGTCGGTGCGGATCATGATGGCGTCGACATAGCCCGACAGGACCCGCGCGGTGTCGGCGATCGTCTCGCCGCGGCCGAGCTGCATCTGGCCCGCCTCCATCACGATCGACTGCCCGCCGAGCTGCCGGACGGCCATGTCGAAGGAGACGCGGGTGCGGGTCGAATTTTTCTCGAAAATCATCGCCAACACATGGCCGGCAAGCGGTGCATCGGCGTCCACGCGGCCCTTGGTCCAGCCAGCGCGCGCCTTTTTGCGATCAAGCGCGTCGGCGAGGATGGCGGCGATACCATCGGGTCCGGCATTCGACAGGTTCAGAAAGTGGCGGGTCACTTAGCTCTCCAATGGCCTGATGAGCATCATGGGGACGCATGGTTCGGCGAAAATCGGCCTTGCTCCAGGGCCGGGTCGGATCAAATCGGCCAGATCGCGACAATCAGCCCGGCCGGCAGCGGAGTCGCACCGTCAGGGACGATGCGGCCGCCGCTGCCGGCGCGAGCCAGAAGGTCAATCGTCGCTGGCCGGCACATAGACGCGCGCCGCTTCGCTCAGCTTCTCGACGCATTCGGCGATGTGGCTTTCTTCGATGACGAGGGGCGGCAGCACGCGAACGACATTCTCGCCCGCCGACACCAGCAACAGCCCGTGATGGTCGCGTGCGAACTCCACGAAGCGGCGGCTGTCGCTCTTGAGCTTCAGTCCGAGCATCAGCCCGTGGCCGCGCACACTGTCGAACAGGTGATCGTGGTTGGGGATCATCTGTTCCAGGCTGGAGCGCAGGCGCTCACCCATCTGGGTCACGCGGTCGAGGAAACCATCCTGCAGAAGCACGTCGAGCACCGCCTCACCGGCGGCCATCGCCAGCGGATTGCCACCATAGGTGGAGCCGTGCGTGCCGATCACCATGCCCTTGGCCGCTTCCTCGGTCGCGAGGCACGCACCGAGCGGGAAACCGCCGCCGATGCCCTTGGCCACCGCCATGATGTCCGGCGTGATGCCGTACAGCTCATGCGCGAAGAGCTTGCCGGTACGGCCATAGCCCGCCTGCACTTCATCCAGCACCAGCAGCAGGCCATGATCGTCGCAGGCCTTGCGCAGGCCCTGAAGGAACTCCGGCGTCGCCGCGCGGATGCCGCCTTCGCCCTGGATCGGCTCAACCAGGAAGCCAGCGGTATTTTCGTCGATCAGCGCAAGCGCGCCTTCCAGATCGTTGAACTCGGCGTATTTGAATCCGGGCAACAGCGGCTCGAACCCATCACGCATCTTGGCCTGATTGGTAGCCGAGATGGTGCCGATCGTGCGACCGTGGAACGCCATCGAGAACGTGATGAGGTCGTGCCGCTGAGGGCTGCCGTTCGCGAAATGGTAGCGGCGCGCCGTCTTGATCGCGCATTCCACCGCCTCAGCGCCGGAGTTCGTGAAGAACACCGTGTCGGCGAAGGTGTTGTCCACCAGCCGCTGCGCAAATTGTTCACCCTGCGGGCTGCCGTACAAATTGCTCACATGCATCAGCGTGGCGGCCTGATCGGCGATCGCCTTCACCAGCTTCGGATGACCATGGCCAAGCGCGTTCACCGCGATACCGCTGGCGAAGTCCAGGAAACGGCGGCCATCCTCGCTGATGAGATGGCACCCCTCGCCTCGCACTGGCCGCACCCCGCAGCGGGGATAAACGGGCATCAGGGCGGTGATCGACACGGGGCGTCTCCTTGAAAGAGCAAAGGCGGCCCGGAAGGAGCCGCCCTGTCCCCTTGATAAAGATGCGGTGCCGGGGGCGTCAACGCTTGTGAAGCAACGCGGCCGTATCGACGACCTGAACATCGTGCAGCATGCGCAGATAGGCGTCGAAATAGGGCTTGTGCGAGGAGCCAACGATAGTGAGCAGCCGCGCGCCGGGCTGACGCTGCAGCACTGCGCGGATATTGGCCACCATGCGCAGGTTCCGCGTTTCCCACCAGCCGACATAGCGGCGGCCAAAGCGCCCGGCTGAGGGCTCCTTCAGCGCTGCACCCCAATCGCTGTCGAAGGCGATCTGCGCCGTGCTGGGATCATTGTGATAGCGATAGAGCGCCAGCAGACCATCAGTGGTGCCGAGCTTCGCCTCCAGGGCCGCGGCGCTGGCCTTGCGCTGCTCGGTTGCCGCGTTCTGCCAAGCGCCGTTCACCGCCGGTCCGAATGCTGGATCGTCACTCGCATCATCGTCGGCGCTATGGTCATCGGTAGGATAGACGCGCTCCAGCCCGAGCCGCGCGGCGAGCGTGGCGGCAATCAGCACATTCTCGTTCCGGCGCGCGCCCGCTTTCTCCAGACGCGTCACCATCGCTGGGTCGAGCCCGTCGCCTGTGCGGCGCTCCGCCGGCGTGAGTCGCAGCCATTGCACATAAGCCGAGGCAGGATCGCCGCTCGCCAGGAACAGCGCCGCCAGCCGTCGCCGCTGCGCCGCATCGGGATGCGCGGGCCAGCCCTTCAGCATGGTCTCCACGGCGATCGTCGCACCTGCCATATCGAGACCAAGCGCCTTCTGCTCCGCCGCGACGGCGGGGCAATAATCCTCGGCGGCATTGGCGTGTAGCGCCGCATAGCGACGCAGATGGTCGCATTGCGGGCCGGACAGCGCCTCGATGGTGATGATCTGCGGCTGCCACGCGGCGAGCCGATCCAAAAGAGGTGCGAGCTGTTCCGGGCGAAAAGTATCCGGCAGGTTCGACAAATGCGGCGTGCCGAGCACCAGCACTTGAGACGGTGGACCGGCGAAGGTGCGATGCGCGCGCGGATCCCAGCCCTGCGCCGACGCAGATGCCCCCGCCGTTCCGCCGAACGCTGCTGCGCCGACCAGCCCCGCCAGCCCGAACGCCAACCATGCCAAATGCCGCATGACACCCCTTCCTTGCCCTTGCCCACTCGGCTATCAGAAGTGTGTTAGCTCATCAACACACATGGAAGGAGCATCCGCATGGCCGGTCCCTGGTCCCATCACGCCCGCACGGGCCTGTCCGATGATATCGATTTCGAGATCAAGGGACAGGAACTGCAGTTCGTCGAGATCGAGCTTGATCCCGGCGAAAGCGCGGTGGCGGAGGCGGGCGCCTTTGTGTGGAAGGATGCGTCGATCGACATGACGACGGTCTTCGGCGACGGCTCCGGCGACAGCGATGGCGGCTTCATGGGCAAGCTGCTGGGTGCGGGCAAACGGCTGGTGACGGGAGAAAGCCTGTTCACCACAGTCTTCACGCATCGCGGCAGCGGCAAGGCGCGCGTCGCCTTTGCCAGCCCGACGCCTGGCACGATCCTGCCGATCCGCCTTGCCGATGTGGGCGGCACGCTCATCTGCCAGAAGGACAGCTTCCTTGCCGCGGCCAAGGGCGTGTCGATCGGGGTCGCCTTTCAGCGGCGAATGATGACGGGGCTGTTCGGCGGCGAAGGCTTCATCATGCAGAAGCTGGAGGGCGATGGTTGGGTCTTCGTGCAGATGGGCGGCACGTTGGTGGAGCGCGAGCTTCGGCCAGGCGAGCAGCTCCATGTCGATACGGGCTGCCTGGCCGCATTCACGCCCTCGGTCGATTTCGAGCTGGAGATGGTGCGCGGGGTGAAGAGCATGATCTTCGGCGGCGAAGGCGTGTTCTTCGCGCGGCTGACCGGACCGGGCAAGGTGTGGGTGCAGTCGCTGCCGTTCGCGCGCCTGGCCGGGCGGATGATGGCGGCGGCGCGCGGTGCCGGCGGCAACCGCGGCGAAGGCTCGGTGCTCGGCGGACTGGGCGATCTGATCGGGGGGAATGACTGAGGCTGGAACGGTGATGGGCTGAAGCCGATGGCGATCAGGGGCGAATTCGCGGCGGGAGGTTTATGGATCCGGCGCCGCCTCCGGCGAGTTGTCGAATGGCAAGAGAAAGGGCTACGATGAAGTCGCTTTTCTACCTGTTCTCGCTTGGCGCCATGACAGCCGCTCCCGCCCTTGCGCAGGACATCCCGCGAGACTTGCGCGACATGGTCGGCGCGCGCGCCGGGCAAGCGGAGAGCGAGTTGGTGCGGCGCGGCTATCGCAACGTTCGCGGCGAGAAGGGCGACGATCGCAGCTACACCTATTGGTGGAATGACGACCGCCGCGAGTGCGTTACCATCGCGACCATGGACGGGCGCTACTCATCGATCACAGCGACAACACCGCCGGATTGCCGGCAGTCCGGCTCCAACTCCTCCCGCGAACGGCGAGGCTATTCAGATCAGGACGGCGCTGCCCGTGACCGTCGACCCGACCGGCCAAATTACGGATCGCTCGATAGCACCCGCTTGCAGCGCGAATGCCGGATGGAAGCGTCGGAGTCCTTTGATCGACGGCCGGGTGAGCTGTTCGTGAACGCGCCGATCCGCCAGCCCAACGGCTATATCGTGCAGGGCTGGTACGAGCAGACCCGCGACAAACGGAGCCGCTTTTTCAACTGTCGCTTCGATCAGGATGGCGCTTTCATCAACCTGTATTGATCAGCCCGCAGCCGCGTCGATCACCGCGGCAGTCATGCGGGATAGGCAGATGAGCTTGCCCGCATCATCCTTGATCCGGATGGTCCAGACCTGCGTCGTGCGGCCGAGCTGTTCGGCCTTCGCGGTGGCGTAAACATAGCCGTCGCGCGCGGCTCGGACGTGATTGGCGTTGATGTCGAGCCCGACCGTCACCTTGCCCTCCGGCACCGCCATCGCCCCGGCGACCGAGGCGACCGTTTCGGCGAGCACCACCGACGCGCCGCCGTGAAGGCGGCCGAACGGCTGGTGCACTTTTTTGCCGACCGGCATCCGTGCCCGGATCCAATCGTCGCCGTATTCGATGAATTCGATGTCGAGTAGGCCCGGCAGCACACCATTACCCAGCGCGGTGAGCTGTGCGAGATCGATCGGCCGCGTCCAGACCGCCATCAATACGCCCTTCCGATCAGGACGCGCTCGACCGCCGGCGCGCCGGTAAAGATGCAGGGCGCGCCGGGATGGCCGGTCTGCCCCATTGGTGCGTTGCGGATCGTAAGCTTCAGCGCCTTCAGCCGCTCGACCACCTTGTCGAGATCCGCGCCGGTGGGGCGCGACCAGGCGATATCGGCCCAGCCGGGACGCGCCGCGCTGTCAGCGAACATCGCTTCGACGCCGGCCCAGTCCTCGACCGGGCTGATGCTGGCCTTCAGCCGCTCGTCGGCCTGCGCAAAGAGCTGCGCCTGGATGTCGGCAAGCGTGTCCGCGACCTCGCCGACGAACGCGTCACGCGCGAGGATCGCGCTGTCGAGCTTGCCGTCCTCGCGGTACAGCCGGTCGCGACGCACCACCGAGACGTTGCCGCCTGCCATGTCGCGCGGGCCGACCTCGACGATCACCGGCGCGCCCTTCTTCACCCAGCCCCAGCGCTTGGTCGCGGCTTTGGCGGGCTTCAGGTCGAGCAGGGCGCGCACCGGCTCGCCGAGCGCGGACTGCTTGGCGAGATCGGCCTGCAGCGCCTTGCAATAGTCGATCAGCTCCGCATCCTCGGGCTTGTCGCGCAACATCGGCACGATCACCACCTGCCACGGCGCGATCTTCGGCGGCACGCGCATCCCGTCATCGTCGCCATGCACCATGATCACGCCGCCAATCATGCGCGTCGACATGCCCCAGCTGATCGTGTTGGCGAGTTCGAGCTCGCCATTGGCATTCTGGAAGCGGATGTTCTGCGCGGCGGCGAAATTGGTCCCCAGGAAATGCGAGGTGCCGGCCTGCAGCGCCTTGCCGTCCTGCATCATCGCCTCGATGCTGTAGGTCGCGACCGCGCCGGGGAAGCGCTCGTTCTCGGGCTTCTCGCCGGCGACCACAGGAAGCGCGGCGCATTCCTGCGCGAAGGTGCGATAGACCTCCAGCCCGACCATCGTCTGTTCGCGGGCCTCCTCGGCCGAGGCATAGGCGGAGTGCGCCTCCTGCCACAGGAACTCCGAGGTGCGCAGGAACATGCGCGTGCGCATCTCCCAGCGCACCACGTTGGCCCATTGGTTGATCTGCACGGGCAGGTCGCGCCACGACTGCACCCAGCGCGAGAACGCGGTGCCGATCACCGTCTCTGACGTAGGCCGCACGACCAGCGGCTCCTCCAGCTTCGCGGCTGGATCGGGAGTCAGCCCGCCCTTGCCGTCGGCGATCAGCCGGTGATGCGTGACGACCGCCATCTCCTTGGCGAAACCGTCGACATGCTCGGCCTCCTTCTCGAAATAGGAGAGCGGGATGAACAGGGGAAAATAGGTGTTGTCATAGCCGACCGCCTTGATGCGATCGTCGAGCAGCCGCTGGATCCGCTCCCAGATGCCATAACCCCATGGCCGGATGACCATGCAGCCGCGCACGCCCGATTCCTCGGCAAGGTCGGCTTCCGAAATGACGGCCTGATACCAGGCGGCGAAATCCGCCTCGCGGGTGACGGGAAGAGCATGCTTGATCATCAGGCGCGGATAGCTTCTCGCGCGGTCGCTCGCTAGGGCCTGTTCCAATGCCTCAGGATAACGTCGCTCGCGCCATCGGCCTGCGCCTCACTTCCGTTGCGCTATTCGCGACGATGAACGTGGTGATCAAGGTGGCGGAGGCGCATGGGGCAGGACTGGGGGAGATCCTGTTCTGGCGGCAGTTCGGGGCGGCGCTGCTGGTGGGGGCGATCGTTGGCGCGGGGCCGGGCTTCGCCTCGCTCCGGACGCAGCGGTTCGGCGCGCATGTGCTGCGCTGCGTGATCGGGCTGACCGCGATGTCGCTCACCTTCTGGACGCTGCTGCTGCTGCCGCTGGCGGAGGCGACGACGATCGGCTTTTCCATGCCGATCTTCGCGACGGTGCTGGGTGCGCTGGTGCTGCACGAGGCGACGGGGTGGCGGCGCTGGGCGGCGGTGCTGGCGGGGTTCATCGGTGTGTTGATCGTGACCCAGCCGGGGGACGGGCATATCCCGCCGCTGGGGATCGCCACCGGGCTGGGGGCGGCCTTCTGCACCGCGTGCATCTCCATCCTGCTGCGTACCATCGGCAAGACGGAATCGGGGCTGACCACCGTGTTCTGGTTCTCCAGCCTGTCACTGGTGCCGCTGTCCGTCGTTTACGCAACGTCGATGAAGGCGCACACGCCGCTGGTTTGGGGATTGCTGTTGGCGGTCGGCCTGCTGGGCGGGGTGGCGCAGATCGCCATGACGCGATCGCTGCAGCTTGGCGACGTCAGCCTGGTGGTGCCGATGGACTATACCGCGCTCCTCTGGGCAACCTTGTTCGGCTGGCTGGTGTTCGGCACCCTGCCGGTGGCGAGCACATGGCTTGGCGCGCCGGTGATCATCGCATCGGGCCTCTATATCGTGTGGCGCGAGCATGTGCGGCGGCGTCAGGCGACGAAAGGCGCGATTTCGCAGGAGTGATCGCTTGCGGGAAAGCCGCCGATCGGACACCAAGCGTCCCCATGCGTTTCCTTGCCCCGCTGGCCCTTGTCGCCACCGCCACTGCCGCCGCCCCCGCCTCTGCCGCCACCAGCGCCGATGCGGCGTTTGATGCGATCTGGCAGGCCGAGTGGGCGTGGCGGCAGAGCGAGGGGATCGCGGATTCAGGCCCGGGCGTCGTGGACGATCGCCTGCCAGACGTATCGCCGGCCGCCCACGCCAAGCGGCTCGCCTATTGGCAGGGCACGCTGGCCAAGCTGGACGCGGTGGATACCAAACGGCTCTCGCCTGACACGCTGATCGACTGGCAGGTCTATCGCGCGCAGATCGCCGCGCAGGTCGATGAAGAGCAGTTCCGTGAATGGGAAAAGCCGCTGAACGGCGACAGCGCCTTCTGGAGCGACCTGCATTACGCCACGCGCGGTGACTTCACCGGGGGTGAGGAGGATTACCGCCGATATTTGCGCTGGCTCGCCGACGTGCCGCGGTATCTTGGACAGCAGACGGATAACATGCGGTTGGGCCTGAAGCGCGGCTTCACTCCGCCCGCCGTGATCATGCAGGGCCGCGAGAAGGCGGTGGAGACGATCGCGACGGCGAGCGACCCGACAGCAGTGGTCTATTACAAGCCGTTCGCCAGTCTGCCCGGCTCCATCCCGGCCGCACGGCGCGCGGCGATGCAGGCCGAGGCGCGCGCGATCATCGCCGAGCGGATCATCCCGGCGCACCGCACCCTGCTGGCATTCCTGCGCAACGACTATTTCCCGGGCATGACGAACGAGCTGGGGGCAACGCGCTACGACAATGGCGCGGCCTATTACCGCAGCCGAATTCGCGCGTTCACCACGCTCGACATGACACCCGACGCGATCCACGCCCTTGGTCTCGCCGAAATCGCCAAGATCCGTGCCGAGATGGAGCAGGTAAAGAAGGATGCGAAGTTCGACGGCGATCTTCCGGCATTTCTGAAGTTCCTGCGCACCGATCCACAATTCTATCCGAAAACCGCCGACGAGCTGATGAAGGAGGCAGCATGGCACGCCAAGCGCTTCGACGCGATGGCGGGCAAATGGTTTGGCCGCCTGCCGCGGCAGCGTTTCGCGATTATTGAGGTGCCCCCCGACATCGCGCCCTTCTACACCGCCGGGCGCGGCGGGCCGGGCACGTATCTGGTCAACACGTATAATCTGCCCTCGCGCCCGCTGTTCCAGCTGCCGGCGCTGACGCTCCATGAAAGCGCGCCTGGACACGCATTCCAAATGCCGCTCTCGATCGAGAACACGAGCCTGAAACCGTTCCGCCGCAACAGCTACATCTCGGCCTTCGGCGAAGGCTGGGCGCTTTATACCGAGCGGCTCGGCGACGAGATGGGGTTCTACCGCACGCCCTATGAGCGGTTCGGCATGCTGTCCTACCAGGCGTGGCGTGCGGCGCGGCTGGTGATCGACACCGGCATCCACGCCAAGGGATGGACGCGCGAGCAGGCGCTGCAATATTTCCGCGAAAATACCGCGCTCAGCGAGCATGAGATCACCACCGAGGTGGATCGCTACATCGGCTGGCCGGGGCAGGCGCTGAGCTATTACCTGGGCCAGCTTGCCATTCAGCGCACGCGAGCAAAGGCGGAAAAGAGCCTTGGCGACAAGTTCGACATCCGCAATTTCCACGACATGGTGCTGAGCCTTGGCAGCGTGCCGATCCCGGTGCTGGAGGCGCGGGTCGACCGGTTCATCGCGGAAGGCGGCCCCTCCCCCTACCCCAAGGAACCCGCGGCCTGATCGCAGGCGTTCAGCGCGGCATGGATGACAATCTTGCGCTGGGCGCCAGACGAGCGGCCGAAATGGCCGCGGTGTTCATGATCGGTGACGGGCTGCTCGGGCTATTGCAACCCGAGCGCCATGTTTCCCTGTGGCGATCCGATGTCGCGCCAGTCGACGCGCTGGTGCGCCCGTTCGGCGGGCATCCGAAACGCCGCCGGCTTTATGGGTTGGTACAGATCACGGCCGGTCTCGCGCTGGCGGCGGCGCAACGACCCAGGCGCCCGAACAACTGAGTATTTCCGATCGTCAAGAGATAGTGGCGATCAATCCCGCGAGGATCAGTGCGAGGGCGGCCGCGAACACCATTACCCGGCCGCGCAGCGCCTTTCCTTGCCGTGCGCGGCGGATCATGTCGGCTGCACCCGCCATCGCCCCAGCGATCGTGGCGATCGGCACCACGCCGCCCAGCATTGCGATGCCCGGCTTGGGATCATCGCTGAGCGGCGGCAGGCTCAGGACATTGTGCCACAGGTAAACAAAGGCGAGCGCCGCCAATAGGCCAAGCGCGGCCCCGCCAAGAAGACCGGCGGCGCCTGCCAGCGCCGCACGGCCGCGCATGTTATTCCGCCGCCTCGCTGGAGACGACCGGCTCCTTCCACACCAGCTTCGGCTTTCGCGCCGCCAGCGTCTCGTCCAGGCGGCTGCGCGGGGCAAAGTGCGGGGCGGTCTTGAGCGACGCGTCGCCCGCCTTCGCCCGCTCCGCCACCGAGCGCAGCGCGCCGATGAACTGATCGAGCGCTGCCTTCGACTCGGTCTCGGTCGGCTCCACCAGCATCGCGCCATGAACGACCAGCGGGAAATACATGGTCATCGGGTGGAAGCCCTCGTCGATGAGCGCCTTGGCAACGTCGATCGTGGAGAAGCCTTCCGGGAACCCCTCGTCGGAGAAGATCGCCTCATGCATGCACGGGCCGCTCGAGGCGAACGGGGCGTCCAGCGTGTCCTCCAGCGAGCGAAGAACGTAATTGGCGTTGAGCACCGCATCCTCGGCAACCTGGCGCAGGCCATCGGCGCCGTGGCTGAGAATGTAGGTCAGCGCACGGGTGAACATGCCCATCTGGCCGTGGAAGGCAGTCATGCGACCGAAGCTGTCCATCCTGCCGCCGAAATGTTCGGCGGAGAACTCCTCGGCGCGCTCCTCTTCGATCAGGTGAATATGGCCGTCCTTGGTCCGCGCCGTATAGGGCAGCGGTGCGAAGGGGCTAAGCGCCTCCGACAAAACGGTCGGGCCGGAGCCGGGGCCGCCGCCGCCGTGCGGGGTGGAGAAGGTCTTGTGCAGGTTGATGTGCATTGCATCAACGCCGAGGTCACCCGGCCGCACACGTCCGACGATGGCGTTGAAGTTCGCGCCGTCGCAATAGACGTAGGCGCCCGCCGCGTGGACCGCGTCCGAGATCGCCTTCAGATCGCGCTCGAACAGGCCACAGGTGTTGGGATTGGTGATCATCACCGCGGCTACGTCCGGCCCCAGCCGCGCCTTGAGCGCTTCGGTGTCGACGCGGCCCTCCGGCGTGGCGGGAATGTCCTCGACGGTGAAGCCTGCGAAGGCCGCCGTCGCCGGATTGGTGCCATGCGCGCTCTCTGGGACGAGCACGACCTTGCGATGGCCCTCGCCGCGCTTCTCCAGCGCCGCCTTGATGCACAGGATACCGCACAGCTCGCCATGCGCGCCCGCCTTGGGGCTCATTGCGACGCCGTGCATACCGGTGAGGTCGATCAGCCAAAAGGCCAGTTCGTTGATGACGCCGAGCGCGCCCTGCACCGTATCGACCGGCTGGAGCGGGTGGACGTCCGCGAACCCGGGCAGCCGCGCCATCTTCTCGTTGAGGCGCGGGTTGTGCTTCATGGTGCACGAGCCGAGCGGGAACAGGCCGAGGTCGATCGCGTAATTCTGCCGGCTAAGACGTGTGTAGTGCCGGATCGTTTCGGGTTCCGACAGGCCGGGCAAGCCGATCGCGGCGGTGCGCGCGAGATTGCCGAGCCGGCTCGCGGTGGTGACGGGCTCGGCCACCTCCACGCCAGTGGTGTCAGTTGAGCCGATCTCGAAGATCAGCGCCTCCTCCAACATCAGCGCCTTGTTGCCGGTGAAGGTGGCAGGCGCGTTCCCGCCAGCCTCGGGAGTGGTGGGACGCCAGCCGCTCTGGTTCAGTGCCATTGTTCGAACCCTCAATTCCGTTCGGGCTGAGCCTGTCGAAGCCCGCGTGATCGTGGCACGCCCTTCGACAAGCTCCGGGCGAACGGTTGTTGTTAGACCAGCGCCTCTTGTAGCGCTGTCGCCAATGCCTCGACGTCCTCGGTCGTGGTCGTTTCCGTCACCGCAACGACAAGCCCGTTCTCCAGCGCCGCCTCACCCGGATAGAGCCGCCCGAGCGACACACCGGCGAGGATGTGCTTGTCGGCAAGCGCGCGGACGATCGGGCGTGCCTCACGGCCGAGATCGAGCGTGAACTCATTGAAGAAGGTGTCGTTCACCAACCGCACGCCCGGCACCTTCGCCAGTCGCTCCGCCGCGGCGACCGCCCCGGCGTGGTTCGTGGCGGCAAGCGCACGCAGGCCTGCCTCGCCGAGCAGGGTCATGTGGATGGAGAAGGCCAGCGCACAAAGCCCCGAGTTGGTGCAGATGTTGCTGGTCGCCTTCTCGCGGCGGATGTGCTGCTCACGCGTCGAGAGCGTCAGCACGAAACCGCGTCGGCCATCCGCGTCCACAGTCTCGCCGCAAAGGCGGCCCGGCATCTGGCGAACATATTTGTCCTTGCAGCCGAACAGGCCGACATACGGCCCGCCGAACTGAAGCCCGACGCCAATCGACTGGCCTTCGCCCACCACGATGTCGGCGTCCATTTCGCCCGGTGACTTGATCGCGCCGAGCGCCACCGGCTCAGTGACCACGGCGATGAGCAGCGCCTTATTGGCATGGCAGGCATCGGCGAGCGGCCGAAGATCGGCGATGCGGCCGAGGATGTCAGGGTACTGGACAACGACGCAAGAGGTGTCGGAATCGATCTTGCCGATCAGTGCATCGAGGTCGGTCTCGGCAGAAAGCGCCGGAAGCGATACGTCCAGCGCGTCACCGGTGTACTTCGCCATAGTCTTCGCGACCGAGACGTAGTGCGGGTGGAGCCCGCCCGACAGGATCGCCTTGCCTCGCTTGGTGATGCGCCGCGCCATGCCGATCGCTTCCCAGCAAGCGGTGGAGCCATCGTACATGCTGGCATTGGCAACGTCCGTCCCCAGCAGGCGCGCTACCTGCGTCTGGAACTCGAACAGCATCTGCAGCGTGCCCTGCGCGATCTCGGGCTGATAAGGTGTGTAGGCGGTCAGGAACTCGCCACGCTGGATCAGGTGATCGACGCTGGCCGGCACGTGGTGGCGGTACGCGCCGCAGCCGAGGAAGAACGGCGCCTCGCCTGCCGACAGGTTCTGCCGCGCGAGCTTCGTCATGTGGCGCTCGACCGCCAGTTCGCTGGCATGGGCGGGCAGGTTCGCGATCGGGCCGGAAAGTCGCGCGGCTTCGGGCACATCGACGAACAGGTCGTCAATTGAACCCGCGCCAATCACGGCGAGCATCTCACGGCGATCATGGTCAGTAAGTGGTAGGTAGCGCATTCGATACACTCCTCCCCTCCCGCTTAAGGTTCCCATGAAAGTGATACTTTCATCGGGCCCATCCGGGAGGGGTCGGGGGAGGGCCTGTCCATCATCGGAGCACTAGCGGACAGGCCCTTCCCCGACCCTTCCCCCAGGCCCCTCCCGCAAGCGGGAGGAGAACTCAAAGCTTGGCGACGAAGGCCTGATAGGCGGTTTCGTCCATCAAGCCGTCGAGTTCGGACGCGTCCGACAGCGTCAGCTTGAAAAACCAGCCTTCCCCTTCCGGATCGGTGTTCACCAGCCCCGGCTCGTCGGTGAGCGCGGCATTGCCCTCGATCACGGTGCCGGACACGGGCGAATAGACGTCGCTCGCGGCCTTGACGCTTTCGACCACCGCGGCTTCGTCACCCTTGGCGAGCGAGCGGCCTTCTTCGGGCACGTCGACGAACACGATGTCGCCAAGCTGACCCTGGGCATAGTCCGAAATGCCGACGATGCCGGTCTGGCCGTCGACGTCGATCCACTCATGATCCTCGGTGAAATAACGGCTCATTTTACTTCGCTCCTCGGACGTAGCGATGGGGGACGAAAGGCATGGGAGTGACGATGGCGCCGTGGAGCTTGCCACGCTGCGAAAGCTGAATGCGGGTACCGGGCCTAGCCATGGCCAGCGGAACGTACGCCATGGCGATCGGTGCCCCGACGCTCGGCGCGAATCCGCCGGAGGTCACGCT
>NZ_LSKH01000207.1:0-32941 GCF_001557395.1 Sphingomonas sp. CCH5-D11
CTGGCGGGTGTCAGGTCCTTCCACGAAGCCGTGCCGCCACCGGCCGCGCCGTCTGCGACGGTCATCAGCGTATAGTTTTTGGCGCGAAGGTTCGTGCGGACGATCCAGCGACCGTCCATATGATCCGCCTGGTAGCGCAGCTCACGCTTGCGCGGCGCAAGGGTCTGGAACGTCGCAGGCGTGGTCGCGGGGGCGCAGCGTTGCTCGTCGCTGACGGTGGACTGGACGACGATGCAGATGAAGCGATCATCGCTGGTGCGCGTGATCCCCATCTGGAAGGTGTCGTCCTTCTCCTCGTACAGCGTCCTGTCCTGCTGCACCGGCGTGCCCAGGACATGCGCCATCACCTTGTAGCCACGGAGCGTCGTGGGATCCTTGGCGACGTACAGGATCGTGCGATTGTCGCCGGCCCAAACGATGTTGGGTTCCGCATTGGTGATCGTGTCGGCCAGGAGCTGCCCGGTCGCGAGGTCCTTCACCTTCACCGTATATTGCCGGCGGCCGACCAGGTCCTCGGCATAAGCGACCAGGCGGTTGTCCGGGCTGACCGCCCAATCCGACAGCGCGAAGAAGCTGTGCCCCTTGGCCATGGCCGGCTGGTCGAACATCAGTTCCGCCGGCGCATCGCGATCGCCCTTGCGACGCTCGATCACCGGATAGTCGGCCCCGGTGTCGAAGCGGGTCTGATACCAATAGCCGTTCTTCCGATAGGGAACGGAGCTGTCATCCTGTTTGATGTGGCTCACCGTCTCCTGGTACAATGTGTCCTGAAGCGGCTTCAGCGTGGCGAGCTGCGCGTCGGCATAGGCGTTCTCGGCTTGCAGATAGGCCAGCATGTCCGGATTCTTGCGCGTGTCGTCGCGCAGCCAGTAATATTCGTCGTTGCGGATGCCGTTGGGGGATTTCACCTCATGCGGCTTCTTGGCCGCGCGCGGCGCGCCTGGCGTGCCCTGCGCCGCTGCCCCGGTGGAAAGGGCGAGGGCCACGCCCGCCAGCAACATCTTGCGCATACTCACCCCGCTCCCGTTCAATCTGTCGTTGCGAGTGATACGACAGGAGGAGCGGGACGCAAGGTGCGCCGCGTAGCAAGTGGCGCCGGTTGCGATGTTTTCAGCCGCGCTTGCGCGCCTGCCGGTACGTGCCGAGGATGCGGACCCATTTCGTCTGGAAGCCCAATTCCTCCAGCGCGCGGTCGACATTCTCGTCGCCCGGCTTGCCCTCGATGTCGCAGTAGAAGTCGGTCGCCGCGAAAGTGCCGCCCCGCTGGTAGCTTTCCAGCTTCGTCATGTTGACGCCATTGGTGGCGAAGCCGCCCAGCGCCTTGTAGAGCGCGGCGGGGACGTTCTTCACCTCAAAGATGAAGGTGGTCATCCACGGCCCCTCGCCCGCCGCCGGGCGGCCGCCGCGCGCGAGGACCACGAAGCGGGTCATGTTGTGGTCCGCGTCCGCAATGTCGGTGGCAAGCAGGTTCAGGCCATAGATCCCCGCGGCAGCCGGCGGGGCGAGCGCGGCAATGCCGGCATCCGCCTGTTCCGCCACCAGCGCGGCGGCACCGGCAGTGTCGGGGTAGGACACGGGGCGGATATCGTGCGCCTTCAGCCAGTGGCGGCACTGCCCCAGCGCCTGCGGGTGGCTCATCGCCTCGCGCACGGCGTCGCGGCTGCCCACGCCCATCAGGGCATGGCGGATCGGCAGGAAGTGCTCGCCGGTGATCACCAGCCCCGATTCGGGCAGCAGGAAGTGGATGTCCGCCACCCGGCCGTGCAGCGAATTCTCGATCGGGATCATCGCCCGGTCCGCCGTCCCCCGCTTCACCGCATCGATCGCATCCTCGAAGGAAAAGCACGGCAGCGGCAGGGCTTCGGGAAAGGCTTCGCTCACCGCGACATGGCTGTTGGCGCCCGGCGCGCCCTGGAACGCAACGGTGCGTTCGGGCGCTTGGGAGGCGGCGGCGATCATGTCGGCAACGATCGGACGGGCGGGCGCGGCGAAATTTTCCATCGATCTGCCCGCTAAGCGACGATCATCTTCGTCTCAAGCGCTTGCCGACCGTTGACGGCTTTTCTATGGACGCACGACTTTGGAGGGGTAACCGCACGACATGGATGATCGGACCAACACGATTGCAGGCTGGGTTCTTGCTGCCTGCGGCGCCGCGCTTGGGCTGTCGATCGTCGGCGGCATGGTCTTCCACTCGGGCGAGGTCGAGAAGCCGGGTTACGCCATTGAGGCCGCTGAGGAAGAAGGCGGCGGGGCTGCCGCCGAAGTGCCGATCGCATCGCTGCTCGGCACCGCCGATCCCGCCAAGGGCGCGGACGTGTTCAAGAAGTGCGCCGCCTGCCACACCGCCACGCAGGGTGGCGCGGCCGGTATCGGCCCGAACCTGTATGCGACGCTGGGCAAGCCGGTCGCCGGCCATGCGGGCTTCGCCTATACGGATGCGCTGAAGAAGGTCGGCGGCACCTGGGACTTCGAGAAGATGAACGCCTGGCTCACCAGCCCGCGCAAGTTCGCACCGGGCACGAAGATGACCTTCGCCGGCCTGTCGAACCCGCAGGATCGCGCTAATCTCCTCGCCTATCTCAACCAGCAGGGCTCCAATCTGCCGCTGCCCGCCGCGCCTGCGGCTGGTGCGCCGGCGGCGACCGAGGGCGGCAATGCGGTCGAGGGTGGCGGCGGGGCCGCGCCGGGCGCGGCGAATGCCGTGGATGCCGTGGAAAAGGACGTGCGTGGCCAGACCGGCGACATCGCCAACACCGCCACGCCGGCCAGCGGCGCGCCTTCGGTGGATCCGGCGGCGCAGAAGCAGACCGGTCGCTGATCGCTTCCTCCCGGGCCCGTCCGCGCCGCGGCGCGCCGGGCCGGGGATCATAGATGTCAGGATAAGACGCTCGCTTTCCTGACGGCACTACCCCCTCTCGCGGCAATGCTTCTCATTGCCGGCATTGAACATCGCGCGGGCGCCAGTAATGGCGCCCCGCCAAGCGCCATCCCGCATGGCGGCTCATCCGGCCACGACAGAGGAGCAGATCGTGGACAAAGGCGCGCCCGCGCTCGGCGTGGATTTCGGCACGACCAATACCGTCGTCGCTCAGGCCGACGGCGCCGGCGACTCGCGATTGGTCGATTTTGCGGGTGAGGCGTCCCACGGGCCGGTGTTCCGTTCCGCCTTGTGCTTCTGGGAAGACGATTCCGGCTGGAACGGCGTGGCGCATGAAGCGGGCCCTTGGGCGATCGAGGAATATCTCGGCTCGCCGCTCGACAGCAGGTTCGTGCAATCGTTCAAGACGGTGGCGGCCAGCGCCACGTTCGAACGCGCGCTGATCTTCGGCAAGCCGTTCCGCTTCGAAGATTTGGGCCAGCGGTTCCTGCGCCGGCTGGTCGGCCATGCCGGCGGCCGGCTGGATGCCCGGCCATCGCGGATCGTGATCGGCCGTCCGGTGCAATATGCCGGCGCCCGCCCCGACGAAGCACTCGCGCGGCAGCGTTACGACGCGATGTTCGACGGGTTTGGCACCAGCATCCACTATGTCTATGAGCCGCTTGGCGCCGCCTACAGCTATGCCGCGCAACTGACCGAGCCAGCGACCATCCTGGTTGCGGATTTTGGCGGCGGCACGACGGACTTCTCGATCGTCCGCGTGGCGGAGCCCGGCACCGCCCGCCGCTGTGTACCGCTGTCCTCCGCCGGCATCGGCATCGCCGGCGATCGCTTCGATCAGCGGCTGATGGACCGGCTGGTCCTGCCACTGATTGGCAAGGGCACGACCTACCGCTCATTCGGCAAGCTGCTGGACATACCCGGCGGCTATTTCGCCGATTTCGCCGATTGGTCGCGGCTTGCCCTGATGCGCAATCGTCGCACCCTTGAGGAATTGCGCCGGCTACAGCGCGACGCCAGCGATCCCAAGGCCGTCGGGCGCATGATCGCGCTGATCGAGAACGAACAGGGTTTTCCGCTCTATGACGCAGTCGGGCGGGTGAAGCGGGAATTGTCGCAGGCCGAGGAAGCGTTTTTCCGCTTCGAGGGCGGTGGGGTCTCGATCGCCGCACCGGTCACCCGCGCCGACTTTGAACAATGGATCGCGGCCGACCTGCGCCGCATCGAGGAAACGATGGAGACGGCGCTCGACCGGGCCGGGATGGATCCGCGCGCGATCGACCAGGTGTTCCTGACGGGCGGGTCGTCGCTGATCCCGGCAATCCGCGCGATCTTCGAACGCCGGTTCGGCGGTGAGCGGATCGCATCGGGAAATGAGCTGACGTCGATCGCGCATGGGCTGGCATTGATCGGCGAGCAGTCGGACGTTGCGGAATGGAGCGTCTGATCCCGCTTACCAGAAGCGTTCGGCCTTGATCAGCGAGCGATGCGCCTTCGCGGCGTCCGCGATCAGCGCCTCGCGGCGATCCGGCGAGCAGGCTTGTTCGTCGAGATCAAACCGCTTCAGTAGCGCCGGCGCGGTGGCAAGGTCGTTCAGTTCGCCCAGGTCCTCCTGAAGCGCGGCCAGCCGCTTGCGAAACGCTTTGTAGCGCCGCCGGGCCTTCTTGCCCGTGAACAGGCTTTCGAAGAACTCCGCGACATAACGCAGCTTTTTGGCGAGAATGCGAACGCGATGCCGCTGCTCATCGTCCAGCGTGTCGAGATCCTGCCCACGCTTCTTAAGCCGGCGACGTAGTCGGCGGAGCGAGGCGGCGGCGAAATCTTCGGCCGGCTGCTCGACCAAGGCCGGATCGACCGGACGTACGCGCCACTCACCAACCGTGATCCAGGCAACCAGGTCGATCATCAGGTCGCGCGTCCGCTGCGTATCGAGCGTGGCCAAGGCAGCGGCATAGGCCTGCTCGCGGGCGGTGTGGATCGCGGGGTCGGCGTTGGGGCCCAGCCGTCCCACCAGTACGTCGAGATCGCGTGCCTCGCCAAGCGCATGGGCCAGCCGGCGTAGCTCCGCCGCGAAATGGTCGAAGCGGTCATCGGCGAGCACGGGCTTGAAGATCGACAGCGCGGACCGCAGCCGTCGCAGCGCGACCCGCGCCTGATGCAGGGCATCCGGCTGCGGGTTCTTGCGCAGCGCGTCTTCGTTGAGGCGAAACTGGCGCAGGCATGAACCGGCAATTGCGGCGAACGCCTGTGCGACACTCGCTCCTTCGTCCAGTTCGACGCGCTCTGCCTTGGCCGGCAGGTGCAGCAGGTTTTCCGCCAGGCGATAACCGCGCTCTGCCTTTGTCAGCACGCCAAGGCGCAGCGGCACCTCGCGGCCTAGGTCCCGCGCGAGCGCGAACAATGCCGCGGGGTCGCCGCTCATCAACTCGGCTTCGATCTCGGCCACCGCGGCGTGGCGGTCTTCTACGGAAACCGTCCCCTCGTCCGCGACCAGCTCGATCGCGGTACCGGAGCGCTCGATCTCCCAGCTATGGCGCCGGACGGCGATGGTGAACACGGGACGCAGGCGAACGGGGGCGCTGTCGCCCACCACGCCATGCAGCGGTGCGAGGTCGTCCATGTCGGGGCCAGGCCCCGCAATCTCCCGCTCCCATTCCGCGCGGGCGAAGATGCCGGCCGTGGCAGGGCCGCCGGCCTTGATGGTCTGGATGTGGCGCTCGCCGATCCGGCGCACCCGCAGCGAGACGCCAGCGGCGCGCAGATCCGCATCGGGCGTATCGAAATAGGTGGTGAACTGCTCCCGTTCCGACCCGGCGCTGCCGGTCAGCATCGCCGATTGGCGCAGCGACGCGGCCGCATTGGCATCAGTCTCCAGCTTCAGCTCGATTTCGGTCGGTTGCTCGCCGGCTGCGCTTCTGGTCATGCACAGACAATCGCCGGGAACCGGCTTTGATCCACAAGGGCGCCAGCGCGCCTTACCGGGGCAGCGGCTTGTCCGGCAGTTCCAGCCAGTCTGTCGGGGCGAGCCCGTACAGCATGTCGAAGAATTCCAGCTGAAGCCGCGCGGCGACATGCCGGTTGCTGTTCCACAGCATCACGATGCCGCTGTGATCGGCCGGGTCGAACAGGATCAGTGATCCATATCCGTCGACCGAGCCGCGATGTCCGACCAGGCTGTGGCCGGCATAATGGTAGCTGCGCCAGCCCAGGCCATAAGCCGCGTCGGTGAGCGCGCGATCCATCGCCGCGCGCGGGCCGTGCGGCGGCGTGTCGACGCGCGGGCGGTGCATCGCTTCCAGCAGCGGCTGCGGCAGCACCGTCGGCGCGGCTCCCATTTGGGCCAGCATCCAGCGTGTGAGATCGCGGACGGATGAATTCACCCCGCCGGCGGCGGGGACTCGATAGTAATAATCGTTCACGCTCACTGGCCTGCGCGCCATGTGATGGGGCTTGGCCCAGCTCGCCGCTGCCTCCAGCCCAGCACGGCCTACGCTGGCGTTGCTCATGCCCAATGGGGTGAACAGTCGTGCGCGCGCGGCGGTGGCATAATCCTGACCCGTCGTTCGCTCCACGATCTCCGACGCCGCGTCAAAGGCGATATTCTGATAGGCGTAGCAGGTACCCGGCTTGCAGAACGGGGGCAGGGTGCCAAGCTCCGCACGGATCGCCTTGGGATCGGCGCCCGCCTCCAGCCGGTCGTCCCAGGCATTGCGGACCAGCCCCAGCCGATGGGACAGCAGGTCCGCCACCGTGGCGTTGTGCGTGTCACCGGGCAGGGTGAGGGTGGTGCCCATGGCGGACAGCGGCGCGTCCAGCGACAGGCGGTTCTCGCCCGCCAGCTTGGTGACCAGGGCCGATGCCACGCCCTTGGACAGCGATGCCCAGCGGAACACCGTGTCCGGCGTGACCGGATCGCCCGATCCCGCCTGCGTCTCGCCATAGCCGCGGATGAAGCGCAGCCGGCCGCGCTCCACCGTGGCGACGGCAAGGCCGACCATGTTCGGCTCCTGCATCAGCCGCGCGATCCGCCGGTCGAGCTGCTGGTAATTCACGCGCGGCGGGTCTGCGCGGGTCACGGGCAGCGGGCGCATCTTGGACGTGATGGGATCCGCGGTGTCCGCCGGCTGCCTGGACGTAAACGCCAGGGTTGATCCCACGCCGGCGAGCAGCGCCAGGGCGGCGATGACGGTAATCCTGTTTCCACTCCGCGGCTTCTTCCACGTACCGTGCATCGAATTTCCTGATTGGAATGCTGTCGAACCGACCGAAGGCCGCGGCAACGCCATTCCACCCAAAACAGGCCGCGTCGAGCCGGAAGCGGTACGTAGGCGGCCGATTCTCGCCCGGCCGAGTGTTGCCCGCGGCCGGCGAAAGCATGGCGGTTCAGGCGTTTAGGGCGTTGGTTTGCCCCTCGGCGGCGGGTTGCGGACCGGTCGGTTGATCCGGGTCGGCCGGATTAACCCTTTCTCCTGCGCCAGTTTCTGCTAACGAGCGCCGGCATGGCAGGAGCTAAGATTCCCAACTTCGGCGAACGCGCAACCGCGTCCCGAGAAGCAAAGCAGCGCGCACTGGAAAAACTGCGCAACAAACCGGCGCTTGATCCGGAGGCAGCAGCAGCCCGCGCCGCCGCGCTCGAGGCGCGTGAGACGGCAGCGGCTGAGCGTCGTGCGGCGCACCGCGCTGCGATCGAGAGCGAGAAGGCAGCCCGGGCGGAAGCGCGCGCCAAGGCCCAGGCCGAAGCCGATGCGGAGGCGGAGCGACTCGCCGCCGCCCGTCGTGCCGCTCCGATCAAGGTGCCGACGCCGGCGGAGCTGAAGGCCGCGCGCGACGCACGTTACGCTGCACGCAAGGCGCGCCAGCGCGGGTGACCCCGCGGGAGCTGATCGGCATCGCGGAGGTCCCGGGCGGACCGCCACTGCGGCTGTTCCGGCGCGGCGCCGACTTCATGATCGTGCTCGATCGCAACGAGCTGATGAGCACGCGGATGAGCGGCTCTGAAGTCGCGCTTGGCACCATGACATGCGATCGGCTCGCGGGGCATCCCACGCCCCGGCTGCTGATCGGTGGCTATGGCATGGGCTTCACGCTGCGTGCCGTTCTCGATCGACTCGGCCCGGACGCGCGAATCACGGTGGCCGAGCTGGTGCCCGGCATTATCGAATGGGCGCGCGGCCCGATGGCCGATCTCACCGCCGGATGCCTCGACGATCCGCGCGTCACGCTGGAAATGGGCGACGTCGGGGAGGCGATCCGGCGCGCCGCCGGCAGCTATGATGCGATCATGCTGGACGTGGATAACGGCCCGGATGGCCTGACCCGTCCGGCCAATGACGGCATCTACTCCACCCGCGGCCTCGCCGCGGCCAAGCACGCGCTGAAGCCCGGCGGCGTTCTGGCCGTCTGGTCGGCCGCGCCCGATCCCGTCTTCGCGCGCCGGCTGTCGCAGGCCGGCTTTGGCGTGGACGAGGTGCGCGTGCGCGCGCGCGACAATGGCAAGGGCGCCACGCATATCATCTGGTTCGCACGCCGGTCCTGACCGGTGCCGCATCCCCGGTCGGGAACTCTCTGCCGCTCCCATGCTTGGACATGGGAGAGACGGAGATGGACCTGCAATAGTGAAATTCAGCGGATCAGAGGTGGTCGATGGCCGGACGCTGGCCTGAGCGGCTATGGATCGTGCGGCATGGTGAAAGTGCCGGCAACGTCGCGCGACAGGCGGCATACAGCGCCGGGGAACATCGCATCGCCTTGACGGCGCGTGACGTGGATGTGCCTCTTTCCCCGCGCGGCGAGGCTCAGGCGTCCGCGCTGGGATCATGGTTTGCGGCACAGGCGCCCAACGAACGGCCGGAGGTGTTGCTCGCTTCTCCTTATGTGCGCGCCCGTGAGACGGCGCGGCTCTTTCGCGCTGCCGGCGGCGCGGCCGATGACGAGCCGATCTGCCTTGATGAGCGGCTGCGCGAAAAGGAGTTCGGCATCCTCGACGGGCTGACGACGCGGGGGATCGCCGCGATCCAGCCGGATCAGGCGGAGTTCCGCCGGCTGCTGGGCAAATTCTATCACCGGCCCCCTGGCGGCGAGAGCTGGTGCGATGTGATCCTTCGGCTCCGCGCGTTGATGGACACGGTCGCCCTGCATCATGCCGGACAGAGGGTGATGATTGTCGCGCATCAGGTGGTGGTGCTGTGCCTGCGCTATGTCATTGAGAACATGACCGAGGAGGAGATTATCGCGATCGACCGTACCGGCGAGGTCGCGAATTGCTCGGTCACCGAATATCGCTTCGATCCGACGCTTGGCGCATCCGGCAAGCTGGCGCTGGTGCGGTACAATGATGTGCGGGCGGTGGATACGAGCAGCGTGGCCGTTACTGCGGAGCCCGATGCCGCGGCGGTGCGGCGGTGATTCCGCTGGATGCCGCCTGGCGGGCAACCCACCCCATCAAGGCAATCGACGCAGGCACGGACAAGGACGCGCGCGGCCGCCTGCTGGTGGTCGGCGGATCTGCGCACGTGCCTGGCGCCATCGCCCTGACTGGGGAGGCAGCCCTTCGGGTGGGTGCAGGGAAGATCCAGCTCGCAACGATCGGGTCGGCGGCGATCCCCTTGGGCGTGCGCTTTCCCGAGGCGCGGGTTCTGGCGCTGCCGGAGGATGCGGCCGGCGAAATTGCGGACGATCCGCCGCAGCCGCTGGAACAGGCGCTCGCCCGCGTCGACGTCGCCCTCATCGGCCCGGGAATGACCGACAAGGCGGCGGCTGCTCGCCTCGTCAGCCGCGTGGCACAAGGGCCGGTGGAGGTCCCCGTGATCCTCGATGCCGCAGCAGTCGCATGCCTCCATGGCATGGAGGCGGTGCTTGAGCCACTACGCGGACGACTCGTCATGACGCCTCACCCCGGCGAGATGGCTGGCCTGCTCGGCTGTGACGAACATGAGGTGCGCAGCGACCTTCAACGCCACGCAGGCGATGTGGCGCGACGGTTCGGCGCAGTCGTTGTGCTCAAGGACGCGCAATCTGTGATTGCGCCCGCCAGCGGCGACCTGCTCCAATATGCCGGTGGCGGGCCGGGGCTGGGCACTGGCGGCTCCGGCGACGTGCTGGTCGGCGCCATCGGTGGCCTCGTCGCGCGTGGCCTGCCGCTGTTCGACGCGGCCGCCTGGGGCGTTTGGCTGCACGGCGAAGCGGGTCGGACGCTGGCGATGCGCAGCGGCCCGGTCGGCTTTCTGGCGCGCGAACTGCCGCCCTTGCTGTCCGGATTGCTTCCGCGCTGATTCGGCAGACGGAAGACGAGTTTTCCCGGTCGCTCCTGCGCCTGCAGGTGATCCGTTAAAAGCGGGCGGGATGCAAACGGATCGGGATGAGTTCCGCGAGCGGCCGCCAGCCGAGCCGCGCGATCACATCGTTGCTTTCCCGCGCATGTCGGCCCCGCGCCCGATCAAGCGACCAAGTGATGTGGAAAGTACCCTCATCTTCCCTGACGCATGTCGCGCCGATCCGCACCACGAGCGCCTGCACGCCTTCACGATCGTCGATTTCCCCGATAATCTCGCCGCGCTGGTCAAGCGGCAGGGGCGTGTTGGCGTCCGTGCCCGATCGAAGCGTCACATGATCGGCAACCACGTCCGGGAACAGGGGTGGAAAGCGGGCAAGAAGGCTGGCGCGATCGATCCGGTCGAGTTTCCAGCCAGTGACCAGGCGGCCGGGCGTTTGTTCTTGCGAGAAGGTCGGATGCATGTTCATCGGACAACCCCTTCGCCGGTTCCGAAGCTGCCCTCCCTGCAGCTGCCGAGTTTGACCCGATCGGCCCCCCGGCTGCCGGACCGACAATGGTCAAAGAGGGAGGGGCCGCTTGAGCGGCGCCCTCCCGATCGTGTCAGAGCAGGTCACCGCCGCAGGCTGCGGCAGTCGTGCCGTCCCGCTCGAACGCCTTGATGACGTTGCGCCCCACCGTCCAGCGATGCACCTCGTCCGGACCATCCACCAGGCGCTGCGAGCGGATGTGGGTGTACCATGCGGCAAGCGGCGTATCGAGGCTGAAGCCGAGCGCGCCGTGCAGCTGGATCGCCGTGTCCACCACCTGATGCACCATATTGGCCAGGAATATCTTGGCGATCGAGTTTTCCTGGCGGATGTCCGCCCCTTTTTCCGCCTTATAGGCGATGTGGAGCAGCATAAGCCGCGCCTTGTAGATCTCCGCGGCGCAATCGGCGAGCATCCACTGAACGCCCTGCCGCTCCTTCAGCAGCTTGCCGAATGTCTCACGCTTCACGACATGCGCCGTCGCCAGATCGAGCGCGCGCTGTGCCATCGAGACATTGTGCATGCCGTGACGCAGGCGGCCGTAGGCGAGGCGATGCTGGCCCATGTTGAAGCCGTTGCCCTCTCCGCCCAGCAGATCTTCGGCCGGAACGACCAGATCCTTGATCTCGACCTCGGAATGGCCGCCGCCCAGCACCTCGCTTAACGGGCCGTGCACCGCCATGGTCTCGATATCGCGGACGATGCGATAGCCGGGGTTCGGCAGCTCGACGATAAACGTCGAATAACGCTGATGTCGCGGCGCGTCGGGATCGGTCATCGCCATGACGAGCGCGATGTCTGCAACGCTCGCGGCGGAGGAGAACCACTTCTCCCCGTTCAGCACATAATTCTCGTTGCCGTCCTTCACCGCCCGGGTCTGCATGCCGGTGGCGTCGGCGCCCGCAGCTTTCTCCGTCATGGAATAGCAGATGCGCTTTTCGCCATTGAGCAGTGGCTTGAGGTACTTTTCCTTCTGATGCTCGGTGCCGTGCGCCAGCAAGGTCATCATGGTGGCATCGTCTGGCCCTTGCGTGTTCATCGACAAGGCGCCGAGATGGCTTTCACCGAGCTCCATCTGGACAAGCGCGTTAGCCAGCGGCCCAAGGCCCATGCCGCCATATTCCTTAGGGATGAAGGGGCACCACAGCCCTTGCGCCCGCGCCTTGGCGCGAAGCTCGCCCAGCACGGTCTTGTAATCCTCGCCGGCGACAAGCCGCTGTTCGGCCGGCTTGCACTCGTCCTGTACCCATTGGCGAACCTTGGCGCGGATCGCCTTGGCGTCTTCCGGAATTTCAAAGTCGATCGACATGCGGCATCCTTTCCTGGGGTGTGTCGTCGCCGTCGCCGACGATCAGTTCTTCAGCGCCTCTGCGGCCTTGTTGAGATCCGGCGCGTTCGGCGAACGCATCGCGACGCCGCCTTCCTGGCCTGCCTTGAGGGCGGCGGCCGCGCCTTCATGCGACATGATCTTCGAGAGCACCGCCTGGCCGGCGCGCTCGAACGATTCGCGGTGGTCGATCACGTATTGGCGTGAGGTGCGATACCCTTCGAGCAGCCCGTGGATCTCCGGAATGACGTAGCGGGCGACCAGATCCCAGCTGCGCATGGTGTTCTCGCGATTGGCCCAATCGTGCGCGAAACCGAGCACCGTTCCAAAGCCGCCAGCGGAGGCGTGCAGCTTGCGGATCGCCGCGACGAGGTCGTCGGGCGTGCCGATCACGGCGGCGGCGCCGTCAACGAAGGCCGTCTGATCCACGGCGTGATCCGGAGACGTGAAGGGCTGGGCACCGGGGCGCATCAGCGTGCCCACCGTATATTCATTGTGCCATTTCATCAGCCCGGCACCGGCCTGCGCCCGTGCCTCTTCGCGCGTTTCGGCGATATGCCACGACATCAGCACCCGCCAGTCGTCACGACGCACCGTATTGCCCGACTTCGCTGCCGCATCTTCCGCAAAGCTCCATTGCGTCGGCAGCGCGGCGAGCCCGGCCTCGGAATTCGATCCGATCGAGAGCGCGCCGATGCCGTATTTGCCCGCCAGCGTCATGCCCGACGGGCTGATCGACGAGGCGACGACGAAGGGCATCTCTTCCTGCAATGGGAACAGCTGCAGCCGCGCGTCGCGCAGGGTGAACCAATCGCTCTCGTGCGTCACGCGCTCGCCGGCAAACAGGCGCCGGATCACGCCGATCGCCTCGTCCTGCCGGTCGCGCTGGGTCATCGGATCGATGCCGAGCATATAAGCGTCCGACGGCAATGCTCCCGGGCCGGTGCCGAATATCACGCGGCCACGCGTCATATGGTCAAGCTGCACAATGCGCTGCGCGACGTTGAAGGGGTGATGGTACGGAAGAGAGACGACGCCGGTGCCCAGCCGGATACGCTGGGTCTGCTCACCAACGGCGGCCAGGAACAGTTCGGGCGAGGCGATCACTTCCCAGCCTGTCGAATGGTGTTCGCCGACCCAGAATTCGTCAAAGCCAAGTTCGTCCAGATGCTTCGCCAGCTGAATATCGCTGCGCATCTGGAGCATGGGGTGCTCACCGATGGGATGGTGAGGGGCGATGAACGCGCCGAACTTCAATCGAGCCATGAAAGCCTCCGTGATCAATCCATGAAGACGTCACGGTCCGGCAAAGGAACGCGCACGCGCTCCATGATCGAACACCCCAACATCCTCTCCCATGTGCCGTGAAGACACTCCGCCTGGCTCCTGTCACCCGGAACGGCGCGGATCCTTGTCGTTAGGGAAAGCTGTCATGGCCAAGGGTTGTTTTGTCAATACGAGCGGACGCGCTCCGCGAGCAAAAATAAGCCAAACGGCTTATGTTGCTTGTCGCTGTCGGCTGAAAGCTTGAAAAACAGAGGCCAAGCGTTCCGTTAGCGAAGGGGGCAGGGCGTTGCTTCGCGCGAAACGATAAGCAGATCGGCGCGCCCGCTGGTCCAGCAGACGCGCCAATTTGTTACGATCTCTCCCCGGTCGTCTCCGGGGAGAGGATGTGTCGGCTTACGGCAGAATGGTGGTGGCCGCATCCTGGATGAAGAAGGCGGTATTGAAGCCATACGCTGCCTCGAACCCCGCGATCCCTCCGCCAGTGACGGCGCTTTGCCCAGCGACGGCGAACACGTCTTGCGCCGTCAGCGAGGTTACACCGTCCAGTTTGATCTGGATGTCCAGGCCATCCAGAACACCGTCATCGTTGACGTCTGCCCACAGGATGCTCCGGTTCGTCTCGAACACCACCTGGAGAGCGCCTTCTCCCGCCGTGACGGAGGTTTGGGCGTCGGCGAAGTCGAGAACGTTGCCGAGGAATTCGACCGAGCCCAGCCCCACTGCTTCCTGTAGTGAGCGGAGATCAATGCGATCGGTGCCCGATACGAAATCGGTTACCGTATCCCGCGTCTGCGGCGTTGCGCTATCCAGGCCGGATGTGAAGACAAACACATCACGGCCGGCTCCGCCTGTGAGCGTGTCCGCCTCCGCGCCGCCATGGATCACGTCGTCGCCGGCACCGCCCAGCATGGTATCCTGGCCCGCGCCGCCGCTGAGCACATCGCTGCCGGTACCGCCGTCGAGCGTGTCGCTTCCGGCATCACCCTGCGCGCGGTCATCGCCGCCACTGAGCGTCGCAATGTCATCACCGGCACCCAGATTGACGCGCGAGTCCTGATCGATACCCGCGCCGCTGAGCAGCACATTGTCATCCCCGATACCAGTCGAGATCGATCCCGCCACGCCTGTGACGCGATCATTGCCCGCCCCGGTGGCGATGCGATCCTGATCTGCCGGTAATCCGAAGCCGTAGGTGAACCCGCCGGACCCAGCCGCGCCAAGATTGATGACGTCGTTGCCGGAGCCGCTGATGACATAGTCGACGTTCGGCGTGCCGGCCGTCGCCAGATTGACGACGAGATTGGCTGTCGCTGCAGCAGCGTTGATGAAATAAGCGTCGCCGAAGGTGCCGGCGTTTCCAGCGGCGGAGATGGTCTGTGTATCGCCGGCGATATCGTCCGCGCTGGTGTCCAGCACCAACGTCGTAGAGGTAAACACGGAGGATGCCGATGCGCCGACCGCCATGCTGATGGTTTCCACCTCGGTCAGATTGGTGAGATCGGCGATCTGATTATCGGCGGCGACGATGATCTGCGCAACGTCGCCGCTGCCCGACCCGCCTTGCAGAGTGTCACCGTTGGTAAATGCACTCGCTTCACCGACAAAGGTGACGGCGGCGCCTGAGACCGAGCCGTTGAACGCCCCGGTAACAGTGTCGTCGCCACCGGCAAGATTGATCGTCAATGCCGTGGTGAAACCGCCATCCAGGAAAAGGCGATTGTTCTGGTCAGAGAAGTTGACCGTTTGCAGCCCGGATGCAGACGCGCGATCACCCAGAATAGCATTCACGGCGGTTGCTGCCGTGCTCTCCAGGATTTCCACGCCGCGGACACCCACGGTATCGTTATCGGCATCGCCATAGCTGTCGTCGGTGATCAGACCACCGGTCTGCACCACGGCATCTGTTCCGGCATTGCCGTTGAACGTAATCGTTGATCCGAGATCGCCACCATTCACATACAGCCGATCAACGCCAGCGCCGCCCTGGAACCGGATGTTATTGTTCGTGCCGATGTTGTTCTTGAAGACCTCCGTCGTGGCGGCGGAGCCCCGGATTGTCAGCTGGTAGTCGGCATCGAGCAGATCATCATCAAGCGTGATCTGCGTGGTATCGAGCGTATCGGCCAGCAGCGAGCTGTCCACTGTGATGTTCACGAGCGAGCCAACGCCGCTCGCGACGCTGCCCTCGAAGCTGAGTGAATAGACATCGGCATCGTTGCCCGCAGGCGGGGTTGAGGGATCGCTGCCGTCGCCGGCAAGTCGATAGACTTCCACGTTGCGGACAAGGTCCAGGTTAACCGCCGCGTCGACTGCCTGACCATCGCCCAGGGCGCTGACATTGTTCAGCAGAACCGTATCTTCGCCAGCGCCACCGTTGAACGCGTCGCGCGTGTTGAATTCGCTGTCGTCAACGATCAGCGTGTCGTTTCCTGAGCCGGATGTGACGGACTGATCGCCCGAGCCCGCGTCAATGGTATCGTTGCCGCCGCCGGTGATGATACGGTCATTCCCACCAGCGGAGGCGTCGACCAGCAGATCCGCGCTATATTGCCCGGCGTCCAGCGTGTCGCCGATCCGCGCCGCGTTGTTCAGATAGACGGAGCGGATCCCGCTTTCCTCGGCCTCTCTGGCGATCTGGACATTGCTACCCGTGCCGACGACGATCAGCTGTTCCATGTCGGAAACATTGGTGAACGCTGCATCGACCAACGCGGCACCCTGCACGAGCAAGGTGTCGATCCCGCCGGCGCCGCCATTGATGGTGTCGGCAGCGGAAAGCTGGTCGGCATTCACGCGGTCGCCGGCAACGATCGTGTCATTGCCGGCGCCGCCGCTGACGTTGTCTGCGCCGGTGCCAAGCGTGATCCGGTCCGCACCGCCCCCGCCAAGCGCGACGTTGTTGCCCGACAGAAGGATGATCGCATCGCTGCCGCCTTGGCCATCAAGCGTATCGCCGCCCACGCCGATCAGCGTATCGCTTCCGCCTCCCGCCGCGACGGTATCCGCCAGCGCGCCGCCTCGGATGACGTCGCTTGCGCCGCCACCGGAAATGTCGAACGCGAAATTGGTGACCGCTGAGCCATCAAGCGTCAGGGTTTCCGCGCCCAGCGGCCCGCTGGACAGTTGCACGGCGCGTACCGAAAGGCGACCGCCCGTCGTCGGAGCATTGTCGTTGTCGAGCGTGAGATTGTAGGTCGCCGGCGCGTTGCGGCTGCCATAGCCACTCAACAGGTTGATCTGTTCGATATTGTTGAACAGGCTAGCGGTGGTCAGCGTCGTGGTGAAGTTGATCGTCAGCGAATCCGCGCCTTCCCCGCCGTCCAGATCGTCGCCGTCCGTGAGCTGATCGGCCCAGTTGAACGCATCATCGCCGCGCCCTGATGTTACTGTATCCGCACCCCCTGCCACCGTGCCGATCCGCAGCGCGCGATCGAAGCTGCTGGCGTCCACCACATCATCCCCGCTACTGAGCAGCGTGATGCGGCTGATCCCGGCCTGTTCGGCGTTGTTGAGCCCGCCCTGGTTCAAGGCGCCATTGTTGCCGCCCAGCCACGTGTCGCCGGCGGTCGCCAGTTCCAGCGTCTCGATTGCAACGACGTTCTCGAAGCGGGCGTCGTCGTCCTGATCCGATCCGCCGAGCGCGCTGATCTGCAGCGTGTCGGTGCCCGCTCCGCCATTGACGATATCCAGCGCGATCCCGGACACGTCGTTGCGCGCGTCAAGATTGTCGCCGAAGCTGATCGTGTCGTTGCCGGTCCCGCCGTCGACATCGTGCCGCCCCGCGCCGACGAGGACAAGATCATTGCCTTCACCAGCGTCAATCTCCTCTCGCAACAAGCCGGCCGCCGGCGCGTCGCCGCTCTCGATATAATCGTCGCCGTCACCGCCATCGATCACGTCGCGGTCGCCGCCCGTGAAGATCACGTCTCGCCCTTCACCCGCGTTGATGACGTTGCGACCCGCCGCCGCGGAGATCCGGTCATCACCGATGCCGGAATCGATAAAATCCTCTCCGCCGCCGGCATCGATCACGTCATTGCCCTCGCCGGCGCTGATCGTATTGTTGCCGCCGCCCGCGTTGACATAGTCGTTGCCGCTGCGGGTCTCGATGCGGTCATCCCCCACGCCCGCAGTGATCGTGTCGGCGCCCGTGCTGCCGATGACACTGGCGCCTGCCAGATTGTTGGCGAAGCTGATCGACAAGCGGCCGCTTGCGCCGGTGGCGTCAATCGTCCGCACCGTCGCGTTGAGCGCGGTCGCGATGGCGATGCTTCCGGTGCCGCTGATGTTCAGCGTGGTGAGATTGGTGTCCAGCCGATCGATGACGGAATTGCCGCGCACCATAAGGTTCACGGTTTCGACACCGGCATTGCCGGTGCCGACGCTGCCGATGCGCACGGTGCTGACGTCGGTGCGCGTCACGTTGACGCTCACCTGATCGTTTGCGCCCGTCAGCACTCGGTCCCGGAAGAGCATTTCGACATCCGTCGTGCTCGCATCGGTGGTGTCGATGATGTCCAGGGATGTGTTCGGATTGATATTGTCGATCTGGGTGAAGCGAACCGAATTGGTACTGTTCGTCACGGCGTAGCGGCTGGTCTGGGCCGAGCCGGACATGTCGAAAATCAACTGGGCGGTAGAATCGTTGGTGACCTCGAGCCGCTCGACGCTGCGCAGCTCGAACGCGCCGTAGGTAACCTGCGTTCGGCCGCCATAATCGCCGTCGGCAAAGAAGCGGAAGCGGTCGAACCCGGAATAGCCAACTAGGATATCGCCCGCGTCGAAATTATCCTCGTTGCCGATGAAGATATCGTCTTCGTCCGGGTTGCCGACGGCAAGCTCCTGACCAGTCTGCAATGTGATATTCGCCAAGCTTCTTCTCCTGCCCGTTGCAGAGGCGGCCTTCTGCAGTGGAGACACGCCACGCTCATGGTAAACAATGACCATGCAATGTTGACTGTGACTCCGGCTTCGGCTCGCTCCCTGTTGAAGAAGACCAGCCGACTTCAAGAGTCGGAGGATCAACGGGAAAGGTGATAGTCGATGTGAACTTACCGCGCATCGTCAACAAAGACGAGAATAGTCGTAAACCGAGCAATTTGCCTTGTAAGAAACAGCAGGTTCCATCCGCTGATGGAGTGGTGTGAATCTACGCTGCTCTACTTTACGCCGCGGCGATAATGCGCGGATCCATGAACTTGCAGCGCTCCATCCTGTGCAGCGCTTTCTTGCGGTCTGACGTGGTGCATCTAGCGATCTCGAAACAGAGATGATCGCAAGGTCATTCGATAAGGCCAACTCTGACGAGCGCCCAAACAATCGCGCGGGCAGTTTCGCGGATCGATCTCGCCAGCCGCGGATGGTGCGCGCACTGGTGCAGGTCCGAAGAATGCGCGCACCCCTGTTGCTTGATCGCCATGTCGCACGCCGGACGGACGTCGCCTGGCGCTTGCGCTTCCATCACTTGGTCGCGAGCTGTTTCAGCGACCATCATGGGCGAGCGGACGTGACAAAGGACCGCAGTACCGCGAGAAGGCCGTTGCGGCCATTCATGCTTAGCGAAAGCAGTCGTCGACGCCGATCTGCTGCGTCGGCTTTGCTGATGATCAGCCCGTGCAGCTCCAAGCGTCTGATCCACTCGAGCCCGGTGGTGTCGGGTAGCCGTGCGGCGATGGTCACGCTCTTGACGTAGGAAGGGCGGCCGCTTCCCTCGTCGATCAGGATGCTGAGCAGGATGTCCCAACCGGGATCGCTGAACAGGCCCGGGCGACCAAGGAAAGCTTCCTGCTTTTGCCGCAAATCACCTAGAAGCTTAGCAGCTACCAGAAGGTGGCTGGGGATCGCTGTTCCGGGGGTTTCAATATCTCGCGTTGTCAGGCTCGGTCCGTATTGAAGACCTTCTGCCATCCTAGCCAACTGCATGATTAAATGTCTCCCGGATGATGGGCGACTCAATTGTTATGTTCTGTTTAAATGAAAAGCAGTGCGACATCTCGCTGAGGTTAACCGTACTTCTTTGCTTGGTTAATATTCTTAAGTTTTCAATGTGGGTTGTTATAAAAGATATCAGCCGGCTAGGGCGCCAGTTGCGCAACAGGTAACGCGACTGTTTTCACAGGCGCAATAGTTTTGCTGCCTTTTACATCCGGAACGGATGCAAGGGAGCGGCTCCACGCCCGTTCCTGGCCTCAACCATGGTCCTCCGGAGCCTCGCGCAGCGCCTCGGCAATCTGATCCTCCGTCAGGCTGAACACTGCGGCCAGGCTCGCGACGGACGCGCCGCGCGCCGCGAGCATGCGGATCCTGCCTGCATCGACGATCATCGCGTAATTGCTGGTGTCGCGTTGTTCGCGCACGATATCCTTGCGACCGGAACCGCGCCTTCGCTGTGCAGCGGCCTTGTGCGGGTCGCTCAGCGCCAGCTTCGCCTCGGCGTCGCGCCGTTCCTGCCTGATCCGTTCGCGTTTGGCCGCCTGTTCCTCGCGCGCGCGGGCGCGCGCCTCCAGCCGTTCGGCCATGGTGTCGACCCGTGCGCGTGCCCGCTCCTCCCGTGCGCGGGCCCGTTCGGCCTCGCGCTCTTCCGGGCTTTCATTCGTGCGGATGCGAAAGCCGGTGGTGCCCGTGTTGCTCCAGCTCTTGTCGACCACGAACCACTCTCGCCTGTTTGACTGCGGCGCGCGCGACCATGCCGCCGCGCCGGGGGGGGCCAGCTACAATGGCGTGCATGGGAATGCCAGGCATCTGGTGGCGTTTGTGGAACGCGACACCGCGATCGGCGCTTGGTGTTGATCGCGATGCCCATCGATGCGGGGCTGCGGCGTGCCGGCACGCTGGCACGGTGCTCGCATCAGGTGGATCTCGCCGGTGAGTCTGAGATGAAAGGTAGATGATGGCGGACGATCGACGCGGACGGGCCGTTCCAAGCGGGCGATTGTCGCGCTTCGGGCGCTTCGGGCGGCTGGCGGGCGGCGTTGCCGGCGGCGTGCTGGCGGAGGGCACCCGCCGGCTGGCCTCGGGCGAGCGCCCCCGGATGGGTGACCTGCTTCTCACGCCGGCCAACGCTGCGCGGGTCGCCGACCAGCTGTCCCATCTGCGCGGCGCGGCCATGAAGCTGGGCCAGATGATCTCGATGGATGCGGGCGAGCTGCTCCCGCCAGAGCTGACGCAGATCCTGGCCCGGCTGCGCGACAATGCCCATCACATGCCCCCGGCGCAGCTTGAGCGCGTGCTTGCGGCGGAATGGGGGCGCGACTGGCGCCGGCGCTTCCGGCATTTCCAGGCGCATCCGATTGCCGCCGCCTCGATCGGTCAGGTTCACCGTGCGGAACTCCCGGACGGGTGCGTGCTGGCGATCAAGGTGCAATATCCCGGCATTGCCGGCAGCATCGACGCCGACGTTGATAATGTCGCCACGCTGCTTCGTGTGTCCGGGCTCCTGCCACGCGAGATAGACATCGCACCGCTGCTTACCGAGGCGAAGCGCCAGCTTCACGATGAGGCGGATTATGGGCGCGAGCTGGCCATGCTGGAACGTTACCGCGCGCTGATCGGCGATGATCCCGCCTATGTCGTGCCGGATGCCGTGCGGGAGCTCAGCACGGGGCAGGTGCTGGCAATGGAATATGTTCCCGGCGCGCCGATCGAGGCGCTGGAGGAAGAGCCGCAGGCCGTCCGCGATCGCGCGGCAAGCGCGCTCATCGCGCTGGTGCTGCGCGAGTTGTTCGACTGGGGCCTCATGCAAACGGATCCCAACTTTGCCAATTACCGCTGGCAGGCGGAAACGGGGAGGCTGGTGCTGCTCGATTTCGGCGCCGCGCGTCCGGTCGGGCGGGCAACCAGCGCTGGCTATCACCGCCTTCTCATGACGGCGCTGGACAATGATCGCCAGCGCGTCCGCGAGGCGGCGATCGCCGCCGGTTTCCTCGGAAGAGAGGCGGCGGAGCGACACAGCGACATTGTTGACCGGATGATCGACGTGATCGTGGCGGAGCTGCACCGGCCGGGGCCATTCGACTTCGGTGATCGACGCTTCGTCTCGGTCGTGCGCGAGCAAGCGATCCCGATGGCACGCGATCGTCAGACGTGGCACGTGCCGCCCATCGACACGCTGTTCGCCCAGCGCAAGGTGAGCGGCACCGCCTTGCTCTGCGCCCGGCTGAAGGCACAGGTTCCGCTTCGCCAGTTGATCGAGAGCTATCGCGCAGCGACAATTCCGGCGGAATAACAACGATCGGGGAACGCCACCGCGCGGCAATCGTCCTTTCGCCGAGACGTATCGAAGGGACAGCAACATGGCGATCTTCAACAAGGACATGATTGACCTCGCGAACCGGAACACGCTTTGGCAGAAGGAGGTGTACCGCGATCGCAAGATCCAGATCGTGCTGATGAGCATTCCTGCCGGTGAGGAAATCGGCATGGAGACGCACCCGGCCGATCAGACGACCTTCATCGTCAGCGGAGAGGCGCAGGTGGTGATTGACGGCCATTCGACTAAGGCGGGCGCGAACCACATGGTGGTGGTGCCCAAGGGCTCGCAGCACAATGTCATCAACAAGGGCTCCGGCGACCTGAAGCTCTTCTCCGTCTATGCGCCGCCGGCCGAGCCGGAGGGAGCAGCCTTCAAGACCAAGGAAGAGGCCGAAGAGGCGGAAAAGGGGCTGCTGTCGAAAGCCGCCGACAAGGTGAAGGAAGCGGTCGGCCGATAACGTCGCAGGGCCGGGTCCGCATGGCGCGACCCGGCCTGACCATCACCGATATCGGACCCCCCAGGCGCCGATATCGCCAACGCTCCGCCAATCTGTCGTGCCGAAGCTTGCCGGCGCGGCGACGAATGGCCGTCTGGCGGAGCGGACCCGCTCGTCAGCCGTTGGGAGCGCTCCAAAAAGGACGGATGCGTGACCAGCAAGCCTTTGAATTTCCTGATTGCAGAAAGTGAACCGCCCGAATCCCGTGACAAGCGACGCGATTCCGTCGGCCGAAGCTCCGGTGAAACCTATGAGGCCGTGCTGCGCCACATCGCGCCCGCGGCGAAGCTGTCGCGCATCGCGCCGGCGGACGGGGTGATCGACAGCGCGGCTCGGCAGGCACTTGAGTCGGCGGACGGCGTATTCTTCACCGGCTCGCCGCTGCACCTGTACGACGAGACGGCCGAAGGGCGCCGCGTCGTCGAGTTCATGCGGGCCGTATTCGCGTCGGGTACGCCCGCGTTCGGCTCCTGCGCCGGCCTGCAGGTGGCGACAGTGGCCGCCGGCGGCAGCGTCGGCCCCATGAAGGGTCGCCGGGAGGCCGGCTTCGCACGGCGCCTCCACCTCACCGACGAAGGCGCGGGGCACCCAATGCTCGATGGGCGGCCACCGGTATTCGACGCGCCCGCCATCCACACCGATGAAGTGACCGCCCTTCCGGAGGCGAGCACGTTGCTGTGCGTCAACACGACCACCAGGATCCAGGCGGCGGAGATCCGATGCGGCGACGGCCTGTTCTGGGGCGTGCAATACCACCCGGAGATCAGCCTGTACGAAATCGCGGCTGCCTTGCGGCGACAGGCCGACGATCTGATCGAGCATGGCCTTGCCCCGGATGCGGGCACGGTGGCCGATCATGCCGCCTTGATCGAGGCGCTGCATGACGCGCCAGACCGCCGCGATCTCGCCTGGCGGCTTGGCGTGGACAGCGAGGTGATCGTTCCGGAGCGGCGCACCAGGGAAATCCGCAACTTCGTGGAACGTCTGGTCCTGCCGACCCGCTCGCGACGCGGGCGCGCCTAACGCTGCTGCGGTGGGTGCAGAGCCGATCAGCACCGTGCGCAGTGCACGACGATCGCAATGGCTGGCATCGCGCCGTCGGCTCTGCCATCGGGATGCGGCATGAAGCTGCGCGACTTCCTCTTGCTGGTGCTGATCTGCCTCGTGTGGGGCTACAGCAATGTGTTGAGCAAGATCGTGGTCGGCAACTGGAGCATTCCGCCGCTTTTCTTTGCCGCTGTCCGCTTCGCCGTGGTGATTGCCGCGACAATCCCGTGGCTGCTGCCGATGCCGCGGCCGCGCTGGCGCATCATCGTCATCGGTCTGTTGATGGGGGCGGGCAACTTCGCGTTGCTGTTCATCGGCTTGCAGTCGGCCAGCCCATCTGCCGCCGCCGTGGTGATCCAGATCGGCGTGCCGTTCACGACCCTCCTGTCGATCGTGATGCTGGGGGAACGGATCCATTGGCGACGCGGCCTCGGCATCGCGCTCACCCTGGCGGGCGTTCTGCTGGTGGTGTGGAACCCCGACGGCGTCGCGCTGTCGGCTGGGCTGTGGTTCGTGGTCGGTGCCGCCTTTACCGGCTCGCTCGGCGCGGTGCTGATGAAGCAGGTGGAGGATGTCGCACCGCTGCGCTTTCAGGCATGGGTCGGGCTCGTCTCCTTCCTGCCGCTGGCGCTTGCCTCGGCAATTTTCGAGCAGGGCCAATGGACGAGCGCCTGGGCGATCGGATGGCCGTTCGTCGGCGCGGTCCTGTTCGCCGCGCTGGTCGTCTCGGTCGTCGGCCACACCAGCTATTACGGGCTGATCCGCCGTTATGAGGCCAACCTGCTCGCACCGCTCACGCTGATGACCCCGCTCTTCACTATCGCATTTGGCGTCGTGCTGACTGGCGACCGGCTTGATCTCAGGATGGTGGCTGGTGCGATGCTGGCGCTGGCGGGCGTGCTGGTCGTGGCGCTCCGCTCCCGTCCGCAAAGCCCCTTGCTGGCCGAGCGGGAGCAGGCATGATGCCGCGCGATCAGGCCGCGGTTGGCTGTCCGGCCAGATAGGCGCGCACGAAATCCAGATCCGACGGCTTATCCACGTCAACGGCGGCCAGCCCGTCCCGGCATTCCACTACCGCCGCAGTGATGCCAGCGCGCCGGCCCAGCGCGGCAATCGCCTCCGAAAGCGACAAGCGCCCCATCAGATAGCGCAGGAGCAGGCCCGGGCCGAGCCGCCCGACGATGCGCCACGGGCGCTTGCGGTCGCGCTCCACCGCCTGCCACAGCCGAACCGCTGCCTCGGCCTTCGGTGTCGCCAGCAGGAAGAGGTTGCAGCCCGACCAGTCGCCGTCCGCGAACCGCAGATAGGTGCGGCGTGAGCCCGGCGCGGCCTGCTCCACCGCCTCGCGCCGTGCGAGCAGCACCGCCACGTCGGCCCCTCTCGGCACGTCAGCCAGGAATTGCCGAATCCATTCCGGCTGCAGCAGGGCGTGGTCGCCCGTCGTCACCAGCAACGGCGCGCCGAGTGTGGCGAGCGCCTCGGCCGTACTGGCGCTCGGGCCCGCCGCCGCTGGCAGGCGATTGGCGCCATGCTGTTCGGCTTCGGCGATGACGCCCGTCGCATTTGCCGCCACCGCTACGTTGGCGATGCCGGCCTCACCCAGGGCGCGAAGGACGCGCGCCAGCATGGTGGTACCGGCTAGTTCGATTAGCGCCTTGTCCGAAACGCCCGCATGGCTGGCGACCGGGTCGGTGCCGCCGCGCGAGCCGGCGAGCACCACCGCCGCTGGGATCACCGCAGCACCGTATGCCGCCAGAGCTGCCACAGCACGCCCGGGGCCGCCATGATCGGGTGCCGTTCCCGGAACGGCGTCACCATGACCTGCATCCCTGTGTGCCGCTCGATCTTCCATGCGGCATAGCGCGTCGCGCCGTCGAAGGTGAAGGCGGCCTTCATCAATCGGGCAAGGTTCAGTCGCTTGCCCGCGCGCTCCAGCCGCAGCCATACGGAGGCAAGCGCGATGATCCCGGGTTCGGGCAGGTGCGGCGAGAGCTCCTCGCCAACCTGCTCGAATGCGATGCCGGCCTCCTGCCAGGCGAGCGGCAGCAGCTTGCGATAGCGCGCCTGGTCGAAGCCCAGGATCTGATCCTCACGGCCTGGCGCTTCGACGCGCAGTTCGGCGGCATAGGTCGCCCGGAACAGGCCGCGCCAGAAATCGATCGCATCGCCCTGTTCCGGGCCGTGCAGCGCCGCGAACCGGGCGGCCGTCATCGCCGCTTCCGCGACCGCGTCGAGCGTCTTCTGGCGAAAGCCCGGGTTCTTGGTCCAGACGAGTGCCGCCGGCTGAACGAAGCGGGCCCACACAGTGGTATCCAGCGTACCGCCCTGCGCCGCGCGCGCGAACGTCTCCAGCGGCATTGCCGCGACCTTCGCCCGCACGATCGTGCCGCCGACATTCACTTCGTGATAGCTGACGTCAGGCCACAGCAGGCGCGTCACCGCATTTCGGGACCTGCCGTCGCGCAGCACGTAGAAGTCCAGCAGCCCATCCAGATCGCCGGTACGAAGCACCGAGCCGTAGAACAGGACAGCCACACCGCCCAGCCGGCCGGCGATCACCCGGCCGGCCTGCTCCACCTCGGACGGCACGGCACGGTCCAGCTCCCCGGACAGGAAATCGGTAAGCGCGTTCACGGCGTGACGAACCGGATCGGCGCGCCCGTGCGCACGTCGATCGTGCCGCCCGGAAACATTTCGCCGTCGAGGATGAAGCCGCGTTCCAGCTTCAGCTGCACTGGCGGAATGCCATGCCCGTGGTGATAACCGAGGCGCTGCAGCCATCCGCCCTCGCGCCCGGCGACCACCGCTGCGGCGGCAACCGGCAGCATTCGCGGCGGCGCGTCAACGGCGAGCACGTCCAGCCCCGCGCCGGTCTTGCCGAGCGGCTTGATGCCCAGCGGCATGCGCTCCAGCGTGGACCCCAAAAGCAGGTAGAGGTTGCGGACGCTCGTCTCGCCGGTCGCGTAATCGAGGATCTCCACGCGCTCGCCGACGCGCCAGCGATTGGCCAGGCTACCAAAGCAGGTCTGCGCCACCGCGCCGATCAGCGACAGGCCAACGGCCAGCCCGTCGATCGCGCCAAGGCGGTGGGTCCCCTGCGCCAGTTCGGTCGCCATGACGAAGCCACCGACACCGAAGATGAACCCGCAGAGCGGTTCCTCGGCGTCCCGCCGGATCTCGATCGGCGCGCGGGTCTGGATCCGTCCAGTGGCATGGGCTGCGATCGCGTCCTGCAAGGACCAGCCCACCGGCACGCCAAGGTCGAGCGCCAACGCGTTGGTCTTGCCAGACGGCAGCAGGGCTAGCGGAGGAAGGTCGTCGCCGTAGATGCCGGTCGCCGCGCTCAGCACGTCGCGCACCGTGCCGTCGCCGCCGTCGATGACGAGCAGTTCCAGTTCCTGCTCGGCGAACGAGTGCAATGTCTTGACGAGCTGCTCGTTGGTCGTCGGCGCGGCCGCCAGCACACCCGGGCCAATCTTACGCTCCAGATCGACAGTCCAGTTGCGCCGGCTGCGCGGGTTGCTGATGATGCCCACGCGCGCGTCGCCTCGGGCGAAGCGGAAGGACGAATTGGGGGTGGGGGCCAGCTGCTTGCCGCCTCGATCACTCATCAGATCGGCGCGCGGCCCAACCTTGGGATGAAGAGCGACGCCCGTCGGGAAAAGCACTTTCACGAAATCTGACGTCCTCACAAATGCGTAACACGGTCGTGTTACCTACCGTGTTCCACCGTTGCCAACGCAAGTGGGCGCAAATGCGGCATTTCCGGTGCGGAAGTGGAACTGCCCCTTTCTTCCTGTCGTTCGCCTGGCACGCTCCGGCACGGCCGGAACTCTCGGCCGCACGCGCCAACCTGCTCTTCAGCCCTCTTAGGTCGCGACCGGAGCGGCGAAATTCAAGGTGCCGGGCGCCTTGCTCCGTCAGGCACGGGTGAGCGCATAGGCGCTACGCATCAGCGCGATCAGCGCCACGGCCGAGGCGGCGAGCGACGCGACGCCTGCCCCGATGATCCCAAAGCCAGGCATCAGGAGCACGACGAGGCAAAAAAGCACTACCGCCGAAAACATCCGGATCCGCAGTGCGCGGGCGGCGTGGCCCGTGCCCAGCAATACCGGCTCGAACCCCACGGCCATGATGTCCAGTCCGGCGGCCAGGCCCAGCAGCACGAGCACCGGAAAGGCGCCGAGATAGGCCTCGCCGGCGATCAGGTATAGCGCCGGCTTGCCGAGCGGAGGCACCAGGAGGCAGGTTGCCAGCCCCACGCCCAATGCCAGCCGGGCCGATTGCCGCACCAGCTTGCGCAGTTCCTCCGGGCGCTGGCTGGCATGGGCGCGGGTCACTTCGGGAAAGACGCCGCGCGCGAACAGATCCGCCAGGCGGACCAGCGACTGGCTGAGCTGATAGGCGAGGCGATAATTTCCCGCGGCGGCAGCGCCGGTGAGCAGACCGACGAGTACCACCGCAAATTGCCGGCTGGCCGCGTTCACCGTCGTGTTCAGATTGGTCACCAGCGCGAAATGCCAGATGCCCGGGTTTTCCGACGGCGCCCCCGACACGCCGCGCCATCCGCCGATCGCGTGCGGCGCAACCCGCGTCGCGCTGATCCAATAGCCGGTTGCCGTCAGCACTTCCGCGGCCGCCCAGGCGATCAGGAATCCGGTCACGCTAGCATCCTGCCATACCGCGATCACCGCACCGACGAAGCGGGCAATCGGCGTCACGGCATCGGCACCTGCACCAATGGCGAAGCGGTCATGCAGCCGCAGGATGCCCACTGCGGTGGAGCGTACCGACAGCAACAGGACCACGGAAAAGCCGAATGCCTGCCAGGCGAGCCCGGCAGACCAGCCGAAATGCCCCTGCATCAGCCATAAAGCGACGCCAGCGATGATGATGCCGACCAGCGCGCCGCCGATATCCAGCGCCAGGCAGAAGCGGATAAGGCGCGCGAGGGCGGCAGCGGAGCCGCGCTCGCGATGCGCCATCCCGAACCGCACCACGATTTGCCACGTCTGAAAGCCGACTAATGCCGCTACCGCCTGTGCGGTGCTGAGGATCAGGGTGAAGACGCCGAAGGTCTGAACCCCCAGCGATCGTGTCGCCAGCGCCAGATAGACGATGCTGAGTATTGCGCCGACGCCCTTGCCGGTCAGCAGCCAGCCGACATTGCGCAGCGCGCGCCGAAAGGGGGATATTGCTTCAAGGGGGGACGTCAACGGCTGTCTTCCACTCGCCACCGCGCTATGGGCCACGCGGATGCGCATTGCTTTCCTCTATATCGCAGAAGCCTATCAGTGCTACCACGGCGCGGCCATCGCGCTTGAGCTGGCACGCCGAACCGGCTGGACGATCGTCAATCATTATAACGATCCCGAGACCCCGCACCATCTAAGGCGGATCGCAGAGGCATGGGGCGGCCCGTTCCTGGAGGAGCGGCCGTTGCACAAGTCGCTGCTCACGCAGGGGCTGCAGCGGATCAAGCGGCTCGGCATGTTCAAGGACATGGTGATGCGCGACAACATCGCCGAACTGAACGGCTATGACGCGATATTCGCGGTGGAGAACACGGCCGCTTCCTTGCGCCGTCTGGGAGCCACGCACCCGCGCTTGATCTACAGTCCGCACGGCTTTGGCGATCGCGCGCGCGGGTTCATCCCGCGCATCGCGACTTTTGATCTCGTGCTGCTCGCCGGGCGCAAGACGGCGGCGCGGATGCTGTCAGAAGGATTGATCAGGGAAGGGGGCTATGCGCTTACCGGATCGGTGAAGCTCGATACTGCGGCACATATCGCCCGTGCCAGCGCATTGCCGTTCGATACCGCGCGGCCCACGGTGCTCTACAATGCGCATAAGGAGCCCAAGCTGACATCGTGGCATCGCTTCGTGGAACCGATGCTGGCCGGCTTCGCTGCCGACCCCGCCATGAACCTGATCGTCGCGCCCCATGTAAAGCTGTTCCGCCGGCGCAGCGAGGAGCTGCGCCAGCGATGGCGCGCCCGCAGTACCGCGAATGTGCTGGTCGATCCGGGTTCCGATCGTTCGGTGGACATGAGCTATGCCGCAGCGTCCGACATCTATGTCGGGGACGTCAGCAGCCAGGTGTACGAATTTCTTGCCGTCCCGCGACCCTGCGTGTTCCTGAACGCGCATGGCATCGACTGGCGTGATGATCCCAGCTTCGCGCACTGGCATTTGGGCGACGTGGTGGACGATCCGGCAAACCTGATGGCGGCGATCCACGCGGCGCCTGAGCGTCACGCGCTCTATCGGGAGCGTCAGGAGACCATGGCGGCCGCTAGCCTGGGCGATACCTCGCCGGGCGCGGCGGCTCGGGCAGCAGAAGCGGTGATCGCCTTTATGAAGGGGCAGGGGCGGCCATGAAGGTTGGTTTCCTTTTCAACCACGATGCCCTGCACCAGATCCGCCATACAGCGCCGGTGATCGCCGAGATCGTCCGCTATGCCGGGGTGGAGGCGGTTGTGCTCACGTCCTCATCGGTACAGGAGCGGGAAGTTCGCGCGCTTCTGGGCGACGCCGCGCGCAAGGTGACGTTCGTTTCCTTGAAGGTCGGCGCGATATCGGCGGCGCTCGACCGCGCGCTACGCTTCATCGCGCCCTTTCGTCGCATCGCGACCTTGCGTGAGAACCTGCCCGCCTTTGCCGCGCTCGACGTGATCGTCGTGCCGGAAACCACGTCCCTCCTGCTGCGTGACCGGTTCGGCCTCACTCGCCCGAAGTTCGTGTGGATTCCGCATGGCGCCGGCGACCGCTCTGTCGGCTTCCGGGCAGTGATGCGCGGGTTTGATCTTGTCCTGCTGTCCGGCGCCAAGGTGCGGGACAGGATGCTGGCCGAAAGGCTGATCACGCCCGACAACCACGTGATCGTCGGCTATCCCAAATTCGACACGATCGACGATGCCCCGCCGCCGCGCCTGTTCGACAATGATCGGCCAACGGTGCTCTACAATCCGCACTTCGATCCGTTGCTTTCCTCCTGGTACACGATGGGTGAGGATGTGATCGCGTGGTTCGCGGGCCAGGCGGACTATAATCTCGTTGTCGCGCCCCATGTCATGCTCGCGCAGCGGCGACTTCACGCGTCGGTCGAGCACCGCGTCGTCCGTTGGCGCCGGGATGTGGCGGAACGTTACCGCGAGCTGCCGCAAATCCGTGTCGACATGGGCAGCGAAGCCTCGGTGGACATGACCTATACGCGTGCGGCGGACATCTACCTTGGGGATGCCAGCAGCCAGATCTATGAATGGATCGTGCGGCCGCGCCCTGCCATCTTCCTTGATGCGAGCAGCGCGGATTGGAAGAACAACCCGGACTTTGCGCACTGGCAGCTTGGCGAGGTCATCCGTGATGTCGGTGCGCTGCCTGGGGCGCTGGATCGCGCGGTACGTCAGCCCGATCGCTTCCGCGCGGCGCAGCAGGCCGCCCTCGCGGCTACCTTCTCGCTGACGGACCAGCCTGCCTCCGCACGGGCAGCCGCCGCCATTGTGGAACGCTTCGGCGATGCGTGAGCGAATGCGCGCCGGTTCACGCTCGCTCCAACGGGACTGATCCTCGCGAAGTCCGTGTCCCGCCCACCTGCATCGACAAGCTCAGGGCAGACGGGTCAATCCGGTCGAGACCCGCTCGACTCGGTCCCCCAGTCCACCACTCGCCACCCTCGCTCGGCTGCCATGGCGCGCAGCTTGCGATGCGGATTGACGACGACCGGTTCATCGACCCAGTCGAAGGTCGGCCGGTCGCTGGCGTGATCGGAATAGAATCGGATGTGTGTGTCCGCACGGTTCATGCCGCTGCGGGCGAACCATGCGGCAATCATCGCCTGCTTGGCGTCCCCGTAACAGTTCGGGCCATTCAGCAGCGGCTGGATATCGCCCGTCACTCCGCGCGACGCCTCGGTTGCAACAAGATCGTCCGCACCAAGCAATCGTGCGATCGGATCGGCATAGAATCGGTGAGCGGCGGTCGCGATCACGATGCGGCGGCCTTCCCGTCGATCAGCCTCCATCTGCGTCCGCGCGCCCGGCCTGATGTGCGCGCGAACGATCCATTCCGCAAACGCCTGTGACACCGGCTCCAGCTGCTGTGGCGAGAGCGAGGGCCCGAGCAGGAAGCGATGCATTGCCTCCTTCAGCCGGTCGCGATCGATGATGCCTAGCGCGCGCGCGGCGGCGGAAACAGCCACGGCCGGCAGGAGGGCAAAGCGGATCGGCCGCAGCCGCCGGGCCGCGAACAGCAGATAGGGGGTCCAGGTCGGCAGACTGGTGATCGTGCGATCCAGGTCGTAGATCGCGAGCGAGACCGGCGGCGAGTTTTCCATTGGCCCGCTGGTGCAATGTGGGACTGCCCCATGTCAAAGGCGGCTCTATTGCCGAACCGTCGACCAGTTGCGCCGCAAATCGCATCAGGAGATCTGATGCGCGACCTCGCTCAGCAGCAGGCGTGCGATGGCACGGTCGGCGATCTCGACATCCACCGTGCCGCCGATCTCCCGATTGCCGCGCCGCGCCGGGTTGCGGACCAGGGTTCGGGCGAAGCGTTGCGCCCGGGCCATGGCTGCGTCCAGATCCGGCAGCTCATCACGTTGCACACGGTGAGACACATTATCAGGGGTACGTACACGAAAGACATAGTTCGGCATGCCAGCTAAATGTCTGAACCTCGGCGTGGTTTCGCGAGCTTCAACATAGAATCGTGCCTGTCGTGGCGGTCTGTTGCGCGGCAAGGCGATGTGGCAAGCAACGCAGGCATTCGGCGCGCCGCCAGCTTGAGCGACGACGCGCGCTTGGCCCGGGGAGCAACCCTTTGAAATTGCGACGTCGCGCCCCAGATAATGCGCATCGTTCAACAACGGAAAGGAGGTGGTCGAATGTCTCATTGTCTCACGCCGCTCGCGGCAAGTCTGATGGACGTGACCTCCACCGTGGAGTTTCTCGCCTGACGAGAGCCGCGAATGGCTGACAATGGAAAGGCCGCCTTCGAAAGAGGGCGGCCTTTCGCTTTATTGTCTCTGCAGCGCACCAGCGATGGATCAGCATCAGTGGCGTTCCCGCAAGGATCGTCAGGAACACAGGGCTTCGCCTGTCGTTGCTATTGGGTGACGGCGGGAGGCGATCCGAAGGGTTCCCGATCGGCCCGCTCCATCATGAAGCAGAGTTCCGGAGGACGCGATGACCGACAAGCAGCCGATGCAGGCCGATGGAGCCGGTGCGAAGCCGAAGGGTTCAGATGATCACGGCCAGGCCCCGGGCGAAAAGCGCGGCGATGGCGAGAGTCAGGGCGGGGCTTATCCCAATCCGCATACTGGCAAGGAAAGTGGCGGGTTCGATGGGGGCCAGAGCGGCCGCGCTTACCATGGCACGGGCCAGCTAGGCGACGAAAAGACCGGCGAGCAACCAAACGCCGGCTCCACAGAGTAACGGGTTTCGGAAGAGGGCGACCGATGCTGCCCTTGTGGGCGGCGCCGGGTGGTAATCCAGGGCGTGGTGACAGCGGGTAAGCCGCGAGGCTTGCCCGCTTTGAGCGAAGCAGCGTGACCTGGCTTGGTGAGCGAGGGGCGATTCGAGAGTGGCTGACCGTGGTTGCGGAAGATTCGTCATGCAGGGAATCGACCTGACCACCAATTCAGACGGATTCGGCCCGCAGATTCGCTGCTTCTCGATGGCTGCAGCATCTTTGATGCGGCGGCGCATATGCCGGGAGCAGGCTGTAAACCGCTGATTCCTTGCGGTTTTTCGGGGCTTCGCGTCTTCGGTTGCAAAAAGTGTTTGACGGTATTGGGTGGTCGCCCTAGATGGGTGTCACCGCAGCGGTGGCCGGAATGGTTGCCGCGGTGGT